>NZ_JAIUJZ010000127.1:0-35842 GCF_020176775.1 Saccharopolyspora sp. 6M | reverse complement strand
CGAGGTGGCCGAGCTCGAGGTGACGGGGGTCGAGGCGCCCGGGATCACTGCGGTCACCTCGGCACCGGTGGCCGCCGCGGGCAGCGCCCGACTCCGGCCCTGGCTGTGGCTGTGGCTGTGGCTGTGGCTCTGGCCCTGGCCCTGGCCCTGGCCCTGGCCCGAGCCGACCTCCACCCGCACCACCGGGTTCGCGGGCAGTTCCCCGAGCCCGTCGGTGTACCAGTACTTCTCCCGCGCGAACGGATATCCGGGCAGCCCGACCTTGCGCGGCCGCGGCCCGTCCGCGTGCACCCGCGCCCAGTCGACGTGCAGCCCACCGGCCCACGCCTCGGCCAGCGGCGCGAGCTTCCCGCGCCGCACCCAGCGCAGCACGGTCTCCTGGAAGTCCTCGTCGGCGAGGAAGCCCTGCGCGGCACCGGTCTCGCCGTCGCGCACGTGCCCGCCCGGGGGCGTCCCGCCGCGCGCGCAGGTGTCCAACGCCTCGATCAGCGAGTCCAGGTCCCGCACCACCACGGCGAACCGGGCGCACATCGCCTCCCGGCCGACCTGCAGCGTGTAGGCGATGTCGGCGAGGTCCGCGTCGGACCACTCCCCCGCGCGCAGCGCGTCCCGCAACCGACCGGCGGACTCGCGCAGCCGCTCCGGGTCGGCGGCGGAGAGGACCACCAGGACCGGTTCCACGGCACGCGGCGCCGGCTCGGGAGCGAGGTGTTCTTCGACGATCAGGTGCGCGTTGGCGCCGCCCGCGCCGAACGCGGAGAGCCCGGCCAGCCGCGGCTCGTCGCCGTCGCGCTCCCACGGCGCGGCCTCGCGCTGCAGCACGAACGGGGTCCGCGGGAAGTCGATGTTCGGGTTCGTGCGCTCGGCGTGCAGCGAGGGCACCAGGGTGCCGTGGCGCAGCTGCAGCAGCAGCTTGCTCAGCCCCGCGATCCCGGCGGCCGACTCCAGGTGCCCGATGTTGGACTTGGCGGAGCCGATGGCGCAGAACTCGCGGTCCTCGGTGAACTCGGCGAACGCGGCGGAGAGTCCGGCGATCTCGATCGGGTCGCCCAGCGAGGTGCCGGTGCCGTGCGCCTCCAGGTAACCGATGCCGCGCGGGTCCACATCGGACTCGCGCCAGGCGCGGCGGATCACCGCGGCCTGCGCGTTCGGGTTCGGCACGGTGAAGCCGTGGGTGTGCCCGCCGTGGTTGACGGCGCTGCCGCGGATCACGCCGAGCACCCGGTCCCCGTCGGCCAGCGCATCGGCCAGCGGCCGCAGCAGCACGGCACCGACGCCCTCGCCGGGCACGTAGCCGTCGCCGCCCTCGCCGAAGCTGCGGCAGCGCCCGTCGCTCGCCGCGAACCGGCTCTCGCCGATCATCAGGTACTTGCTCGGGTGCAGCGACAGGTTCACGCCCCCGGCCAGCGCCACCCCGCACTCGCCGCGTTCCAGCGCGGCCATGGCCAGGTGGATCGCGGTGAGCGACGAGGCGCACATGGTGTCGACGGCGATGCTCGGGCCGCCCGCGTCGAAGAAGTACGAGACGTGGTTGGCGATGGAGGCGAGGCTGCCGGGCACCACCACCGGGTCGCCCAGCGCGGTCCGCTCGGCGCCGTGCAGCTGGTACTCGGAGTACATGGCGCCGACGAACACGCCCACGTCCCCGGCGTCGGCGCCCACCCGCGCCCGGGCGGCGGCGCGCAGCGCGTCGCGGGTGTAGCCGGCGTCCTCCAGCGCCGAGTACGCGGTCTGCAGGAACAGCCGCTCCTGCGGGTCCATCGTGGACGCCGCCTTCGGGGAGATGCCGAAGAACAGCGGATCGAACTCGTCGACGCCGTCCAGGAAACCGCCCCACTTGGCGTAGGTCTTGCCGGGCACGCCGGGCCGCTCGTCGAAGTAGCGGTCGTGGTCCCAGCGGTCCACCGGGATCTCGGTGATGCCGTCCCGCCCGGCGAGCAGGTTCGCCCAGAACTCGTCGAGGTCGCGGGCGCCCGGGTAACGCCCGGCCATGCCGACGACGGCGATGGCGGTGCCGTGCTCGGCGGGCACCGGCTCGGCGGCGGCCGGAGCGGCGGCGAGCGAGGTGACGACGGGCGACGTGGCGGTGGCCGGGCTCGCGGTGCCCGAAGTCGCAGCGGCCGGGCTCGCGGTGCCCGGGCTCGCGGTGGCCGGACTCGTGGTGTCGGCCGGTGCCTGGACGGCCGCGGCCGCCGGTTCCTCCTCCGCGGTCACCCCGACCAGCGCCGCGAGCGCCGCCGGCTGGGTCCGCAGGAAGTGCGCCACCAGCCCGTCCACGTCGCGGACCTCGAAGAACAGCGTGCTGCCCACCCCGTCGAGCACCCGGCGCACCGCGTCGGTCAGCTGCACCACCAGGATGGAGTCGATGCCGTAGCGGTCGAAGGACACGTCGGAGCGGATGTCGGAGACGGGCAGCTGCAGCGTCTCGGCCACCAGCCCCCGGAAGTAGTCGGCGGCGGCATCCCGGACTCGCCGCTCACCATCCACATCGGACGAACGGCGTTCCGCCGCCACTGCTGGGTTTTCGACCGGTTCGGGCGCGGCGGCCGAGCGCACCGGAGCCGCGTCGGCCAGCACCCCGCGGAACGCGGAGCCCTCGCGCGGCTGGCGCACCACGCCGTCGCTCTCCGCCACGATCACCTGCTGGCCGAGGTCGTCGGCCCCCTCGGCACCGACGAACGCGCCGCGGAACCCGACCTCCGCCAGCAGCCGCGTCCAGTTCCGCGGGGACAGCCCGGGAGATCCGGCGATGCGCGGCGCCGGGTCGTCGTAGAGCCACCAGCCGTCCAGCAGCCCGAACGTGAGGTGGCTGAACACGATGTTGTCGGACAGCTCGTTGAGCAGCAGCACCCCGTTCGGCCGGGCCGCGGCCTTCGCGTTGCGCAGCGTGTTCCGGATGTTGCGGGTCGCGTGCAGCACGTTGGTGGCGATGACCACGTCGAACTGGCCGGGATCGGTGTCCTGGCCGGCGAGCGGCTGCTCCGCGTTGAAGATCCGGCCGTCCAGGTAGGGCGCGATCGGGCCGTAGGTCTTCTTGGCGTGCAGCAGGAACGCCTTCGAGATGTCGGTGTAGCGGTAGGTCTCGACGTGCTCGGCCCACGGCTGCAACCGGCGGAACACGACGGCGCTGGTGCCGCCGGTGCCCGCCCCGATCTCCAGGATGCGCAGCCGCGCGCCGGGGTCCTGCTCCAGCCGCCGCCGCAGGTAGTCGACGAGGGTGTCGGCGAGCACGTCGTTGAAGTGGTCGGCGACCGGGTTGTTCTTGTACACGGCCTCGACGAGGTGCAGCGAGGTGCCCGGGAACATCACGTCGGTGGCGGGGCGGCGCCCGGTGAGGACGTCCGGCAGCGCCCGCAGCGTGGTGTCCACCAGCACCGCCTGGGCGCGCTTGGCGTCCTCGGCGAGCCAGCGGTCCTTGTCCCGGTCCCAGTCCGCCCAGGCGGCGTCCAGGTCGACGGGGCGACCGTCGGTGCGGGCGTAACGGCCGTCGCCGTCGTGGCGCAGGTGCCCGGATTCGGTGAGCACGGTGAGGCTGTGCTGCATCCACCGCTGGTAGCGGTCCTGCACGCCGCCGACCGCGCGCCATTCCGCGGCGGTGGCGGCGCGGTCGTCGGCGAACAGCCCGAGCGAGCGCAGCAGCGCCCAGGTGATGCGCACCAGCGCGTCGTGCATCGACCCGGCGTGCCCGTCGGCGCCCGCTCGCAGCCGCGCCACCTCCTCGCGCCGGTCGGGCCTGCCCTCGCGCAGGGCCTCGATCAGCGACGGGGTGGTGGCGGGCAGGTGGGTCAGCGCGTCCGCGGAGTAGCGGCCGTCGATGCTGCGGGTGTCGGTGGCCTTGAGCAGCGCCAGCTGCGGGTGCGGGGAGGCCAGCAGCGCGTCGAACGCGGCCATTCCCTCCTCCGGTTCGATGGAGCCGAGGCCGAGCTGCGCCATCCGCTGCCGGTAGCCGTCGGCGGTGACGATGCCGACTCCCGCCCAGTAGCCCCAGTTCAGCACCTTCACCGGGCAGCCCAGGCGCTCCTGGAGCGTTTCGGCGCAGGCGTCGGCGAAGGTGCAGCCCGCCGCGTAGTTCGCCTGGCCGGGCGCCTTGAAGAACGCCTGCATCGAGGAGAAGAACGCGGCGAACCGCAGCGGCTGGCCCGCGAACACCTCGGCGAGGTTGACCGTCACGTCGGCCTTGGCGGCGAAGGTGGTGCGGAACCGCTCCTCGTCCATCCGGGCGAGGGTCTGGTCGCCGAGCACGATCGCCGAGTGCAGCACCCCGGTGATGGGGCCGTGCCTGCGCACGATCTCGTCGCGGGCACGGACGAGCGCGTCCCGGTCGGTGGCGTCGGCCCGCACGTAGTCGGGGCGCGGGCCGTGCGCGGCGAGCGCGTCCTGCTTGGCGGTGATCTCGGGGTCCTGCGGACGGCGGCCGAGCCACACGACCTGCGTGCCGTGGTGGCGCAGCAGGTGTTCGGTCCACACCTGGCCGATGCCGCCCGCGCCGCCGATGGCGACGACGACGCCGCCGGGCCGCGGGGGCGCGGCGGTGGTGCCGGGCGCGGGGACTTCGAGCAGGCGCTGGCGGTACCACTCGCCGTGCCGGTGCGCGAGGGTTTCGCCGTTCGGGTCGGCAGGCAGCGCGCGCACCTCCGACCACGGCACCGGTCCGTCGAGGTCGGCGCCCCGGACCTGCCAGTGCGGGTACTCCTTGGCGAGGGTGCCGAGGAGCCCGTGCACCCCGGCCTGCGCCGGATCGGATCCGGTGTCGCCGGGCAGCAGCCGCGCACGCCGGGTGAGCGCGGTGAGGCCGAGCCCTCGGGCGTCGGCGCCTCCGGCCAGCAGCGCCTTGACCAGGCGGAACAGCGCTACCGGTGCCTCCTCGGGCCGGTCGGTCGCCGGGGCGGTCCAGTACACGTGCTCGACCTCGGCGGGCAGCAGTCCGGTGAGCTGCTCGACGGTCGCGTCGGCGGGGACGTCGAGGACGGTGGCGCCCGGGTGGTGGCGGCGCAGCTCCGCCTGCTCCTCGGGGGTGCCACCGGCGAGCACCACCCGGGCCTGCGGCGCCGGCCAGAGCGGCGCGTCCTCGTCCGCGGGCAGCGCGTCCCAGGCCGGGGCGAGCAGCGTGGCGGCGGGTTCCTCCGCACCGGTCACCTGGCGGGAGGCGTAGCCGCGCAGGCTGGCGCTGAGCCGGCCGCCGTCGTCGTAGAGATCGATGTCCACTTTGGTCACGTCCCGGTCGGGGGCGGGCTCGTAGCCCGCGGTGTGGCGCAGGTGTGCCCACATGCGCGCGGTGGTGGGGGTGAAGAGGTCGACGTGCTCCAGCGCGAACGGCAGCGCGGGGGCGCCGCGGCGTTCGGCGAGCGCGCCGGTCGCGTCGCCGTGCAGGCCGACGACGGCTTGGACGGCGCTGTCCAGCATCGCCGGGTGCAGCGAGAACTCGCCGGGATCACCGGTGTCCGCGGGCAGTTCCAGCCGGGCCAGCACCTCACCGTCCCCTATGGACAGACCTTGCACGGCGCGCAGCCGGTCGCCGTGCCGGATGCCGACGGCCTCCAGCGCGTCGTGGCACTGCTGCCGGGTGAGGGTGCGGCGGGAGCAGCGGGCGCGCAGCACGTCGAGGGATTCCGGTTGCGCGGCGGCGGGCTCCGCGATGCGCCCCTGGGCGTGCACCTCGGTGCCGTCGCGCAGCACCCGGAACGCGTCACCGTCGAGGCGCACCGCCAGTTCCGCGCCGCCCTCGGCGACGGGGAACGGCGCGGGCCACACCACGTCGCGCAGCCGCAGCGGCGCGGTGCGATCCCCGGTGGCGGCGCGGTGGGCGAACTCCAGCGAGAGCACACCCGGCAGCACGGCCCGGCCGTTGACGTGGTGGTCGGCGAGGAAGAACTCGTCGCCGGTGAGCCGGGTGCGGTAGGCGGGGTTCACCCGGGTGGTGACCTCCGCGGTCCGGGCGGTGGCCTGCGCGGTCCGCGGTTCCACGGGCCCGGCGACGGCGGTGGTGGCGGGTGCGCCGAGGCCCGTCGCGGCGGGTCGTTCGATCCAGTACCGCTGCCGCTCGAACGGGTAGGTCGGCAGCGGCACCTGGCGGCGCGCGGCGGCCGGGAAGCTCGCGGAGAACCGGTCCACCTCGCCGCGCACGTAGGCCCGCGCGAGCTCCTGCGGTGCGAGCGCGCGGTCCCCGTCCGCGGGCCGCGGATCGGCGGCGGTCTCCCCGGTCAGCACCTCCGGCCCTGCGGTCCCGTCGAGCCAGCCGCGCAACCGCTCGGCCAGCGCGGGCAGGTCGGCGGCGGTCGTGGCGAGCCGGTGCGGGAAGTGCGCGCGCCCGGCGGCGAGGCTGTGCGCCACCACCCCGGTCGGCAGGCCCGGTTCCCGGTTCAGGTGCGCGAGCAGCCGCCGCACCACCTCGCGCAGCGCGGCCGGAGTCCGCGCCGAGAGCAGGAACGCGTGCTCGCCGGGGATGGCGGCGACCGGTCCGCCGCGATGCTCCTCCAGCACCACGTGCGCGTTGGTGCCGCTGGCGCCGAACGAGCTCACCGCGGCGCGGCGCGGCCCCGACGCGGGTTCCGGCCAGTCGCGGGTGTGCCGGTCGATGCGGAACGGACTGCCGTCGAGGGCGAGCGCCGCGTTCGGCTCGCCGAAGCCGGGCCAGCCGGGGATCCGCCGGTGCCGCAGCGCCAGCAGCGACTTCAGCACCCCCGCGATCCCGGCGGCGAACTGGGTGTGGCCCAGGTTGTTCTTGATGGTGCCCAGCGAGGCCGATCCGGCGGGGGCGCCGGCGAAGGCGCGGCTGAGCGCGCGGAACTCGATGGGGTCGCCGAGCTGGGTGCCGGTGCCGTGCGCCTCCACCAGCTGGATGCCGCCGGGTTCGACGCCCGCTGCGGTGTGCACCTCGCGCAGCAGCCGCTCCTGGGAGGCGGCGCTGGGCGCGGTCAGGCCGTTGGTGGTGCCGTCCTGGTTGACGCCGGTGGCGCGGATCAGCCCGTACACGTGGTCGCCGTCGCGCTCGGCGTCGGCGAGCCGCTTCAGCAGCACCGCGCCCGCGCCCTCCCCGGGCACGAACCCGTCGGCGCGGGCGTCGAAGCCGTGGCAGCGCCCGGTCGGCGAGAGCATGCCCGCGCGGCTCGCCGAGCGGTACAGCCGCGGCGTCGTCTGCACGAACACGCCACCGGAGATCGCCAGGTCCGTCGCGCCGGAGCGCAGGTCGCGGCAGGCCAGGTGCAGCGCCACCAGCGAACTGGAGCAGGAGGTGTCGGTGGTCAGCGCCGGTCCGCGCAGGTCCAGCTGGTAGGCGATGCGGGAGGCGACGACCGAACCCATCGTGCCCCACAGCGCCTGCGCGGGCGGGGCGTCGTCGAGGTGGTCGTGGTAGTCGCCGGTGTAGCAGCCGACGTACACGCCGCAGTTGCGCTCGCGCAGCCGTTCGCCGGTGTAGCCGCCGTCTTCGAGGGCGTTCCAGCACTGCTCCAGGAAGATCCGCTGCTGCGGGTCGGTGTAGGTGGCTTCGACGCCGGACATCGCGAAGAACACCGGGTCGAACCGGTCGATGCCGCGCAGGAAGCTGCCGGAGCGGCAGGTGATCTCGGGGCCGAGCTGCCAGCGGGTGACGGGTTCGAGCAGGTCCGCGCCCGCGACGAGGTGGTCCCAGAGGGCGTGCGGGTCTTCGGCGTCGGCGTAGCGGGCGGCCATGCCGACGACGGCGATCGCCTCCTCCCGCCCGGCGGCGGAGTCCGCTGCCGCCGCGGCGGTTCTCCCCGTTCCGGCGGGGAATCCCGGGCCGGTCGTGATCCCGTCCCGCTCGGCCCCGGGCGAGCGCAGCGCCGGACCGTAGGTGTCGAGCAGGTGGGTCCGCAACCGTTCGACGCTGCCGTGGTCGAACAGGTCCGTGGTCTCCAGCTCGGTGCCGAAGGCCGCGTTGAGGGTGTGCACCAGGTTGACGCCGAGGATGGAGTCCAGGCCGTGGTCGGCGAACGGGCGGCGCCGATCGATCTCGGCGACCGGCACGTCCAGTGCCTCGCCGACCGCGTCGAGCAGCACCCGCTCCACCTCGGCGGGGGAGGCCGCGGGCCGCTCGGGAGTGCTCGCGGCGGTGCCCTGCTCGACGAGGTCTCCCGCGGCGGCGCCGTTCGCCGCGATGCCTTGCTCAGCGAGGTCGTTCGCAGCGGTGCCGTTCGCGGGTGACGAGTTCTCCGCGCGGACGTCACCGGCGCCCCCGAGCGGGAACCGGCGCCCCGCGAACGGGTAGGCGGGCAGGTGCACCCGCCGCGCGACCGGCCGCAGCGCGGTCCAGTCCAGCGGCATGCCCTTCGCCCAGAACGCGGCGAGCTCGCCCAGCTCGTCCCGGGCGATCCACTGCGCGACGAGCGCGCGCAGTTCTTCCTTGCCCGCCAACGCGTTCAGCGTCTCCCGGGTGGTGCGGACCCGGCCGCGGTGCCACGGCCCGCCGCCGTCGGGGTCGGCGAGGAAGTCGCGCAGCCGCCCGCGGAATTCGGCCGCGGTGCTCGCGCGGAAGCACACCCGCTCGTCCATCGGTTCGCGCCCGAGCTGCAGGGTCGCGGCGACGGCGGGCAGGTCCGGGTCCGCGGCGGCGTCCAGCCACCCGGCGAGCTGCGCGGCGCGGGCCAGCAGGTCCTCGGTCGTGCGGGCGGACAGCGGCAGCAGCACCGCGTGCGGCTCGGCGGGCGCGACGGGCGCGGGCCGGTGCTCGGCGAGCACCAGGTGCGCGTTGGCGCCGCCCGCGCCGAACGAGGACACCCCGGCGATGCGCGGCCGGCCCGCCGCGGCCGGCCAGTCGGCGGCGGTGGTCTGCAGGACGAACGGGGTGGCGGCGAAGTCGATGTCGGGGTTGGGCCGTTCGGCGTGCAGCGTGGGCGCGAGCGCGCCGTGTTCCAGCTGCAGCACCGCCTTGGTGAGCCCGGCGACGCCCGCCGCCGCTTCCAGGTGGCCGATGTTGGACTTGGCGGAGCCCAGTGCGCACCGCTCGGCCTGCCCGGCGAACGCCTCGGTCAACCCCTCGACCTCGATCGGATCGCCGAGCCGGGTGCCGGTGCCGTGCGCCTCCAGGTAGCCCACGTCCCCGGCGGAGATGCCCGCGCGGTCCAGCGCCTCGCGCACCACGGCCGCCTGCGCGCGCGGGTTCGGCGCGGTGTAGCCGTTGCTCCGGCCGCCGTGACCGATGGCGGAGCCGAGCACCACCGCGCGGATCGGGTCGCCGTCGGCCTCCGCCCGCGACAGCGGTTTGAGCAGCACCGCCCCGACGCCTTCCCCGGGCACGAAGCCGTCACCGCCGGCGCCGAAGCTGCGGCAGGCCGGCCCGGAGGCGAGCATCCGGGAGCGGCACAGCTCCACGTAGGTCGACGGGTGCAGGTAGAGGTTCACGCCCCCGGCGACGGCCAGTTCGCAGTCGCCGTGGCGCAGGTGCTCGCAGGCCTCGTGGATCGCGGTCAGCGAGGACGAGCACATGGTGTCGATCGGCATGCTCGGCCCGCGCAGGTCCAGCAGGTAGGAGACGCGGTTGGCCAGCGAGGCGAACGAGGTCCGCGGCGCCGCGTCCGTGCGCTGACCGGTCCGGTCGAAGCCGTTCTTGGTGATCCCGGCGAACACGCCGACGCGGCCGCCGTGCCGGTCGGCGATCCGCTCCCGGGTGTAACCGGCGTCCTCCAGCGCCGACCAGGCGGCTTCCACGAACAGCCGTTCCTGCGGGTCCACGTCGGCGGCCTCGCGGGGGGCGATGCCGAAGAACGCGGCGTCGAAGCGGTCGAAGTCGTCCAGGAACGCGCCCCACTTGCCGTAGCTGGCGCCCCGCTGCACGGCGCGCTGCGCATCGGGTTCGTGGAAGCCGTCCAGCGACCAGCGCTCGGCGGGGATCTCGCGGACGCTGTCGCGCCCGGTGCGCAGGTTGTGCCAGAACTCGTCGAGGGTGGGGGCATCCGGGTAGCGGCCGGTGAGGCCGATGATCGCGATGGGTTCGGCGGGATCGAGCGGGCGGGCGGGCCGCGGTTCGGTGCCGGCCGGTTCGGCGCTGGCTGATCCGGTGCCGGCTGATCCGGTGCGGACCGACTCGGCGCTGGCCGGGCCGGTGCTGAGCGACTCAGCGCGGGTCGGTTCAGCGCGGGTCGGGCCGGTGTCGGCCATCGGCTGCTCGGGCGCGCTCTCGGCGAGCCACCGCCTGCACCCCTCCGGGTCCCGTTCGGCGAGGTGCCCGGCGAGGTCGTGCAACGTCGGGTGCTGGTAGAGCAGGGTCTTCGGCAGCGCCCCGAACCAGCGCGCGAAGCCGCGGTTCAGCCGGGTCACCGCCAGCGAGTCGATGCCGAAGGAGTCCAGCGGCGCGGCCGCGTCGAGCTTCGCCGGGTCCAGCCGCACCGTCGCGGCGACCAGTTCCTTCAGCGCGGGCAGCACCGCCGCCCGCAGGTCTCCCGGTCGCTCCGGCACGTCGCCCTCCTCGTCGATGACCAGCAGTTGGGGTGCTCCGACGGCCAGCGCCTCGCGCAGGGCGCGCAGCGCGGTGCCGGTCGCGAGCGGGTGCCCGAAGCGGGCGGTGAGCGCCGGGATCTCCTCGGCGGCGACGCGCATGCCGCCGTCCTGCCACAGCGGCCAGCCGATCGAGGTGCTGGTCCCGGAGCGGGCCCCGGCGGCGACGAGCTCGGCGCGGTGCGCCAGGTGGGCGTCCAGGAAGCCGTTCGCGGCGGCGTAGTCGCCCTGCCCGGCGTTGCCGAGCGTCCCGGCGCCGGAGGAGAACGCGGCGAAGAAGTCCAGCGGCAGGTCGCGGGTGGCGTGGTCGAAGTGCACCAGACCAGCGACCTTCGGCGCCAGCACCCGCTGCGCCTGCTGGAAGGACTTGCGGATGAGGTAGTCGTCCTCGACGAGCCCGGCGGCGTGCAGCACGCCGTCGAGCCGGCCGTGCGCGCGCACCACGTCGGCGACGAGTGCGGCGACGGCGGCGCGGTCGGTGACGTCGAGGCGCCGGTACTCGCCGTGCGGCACCTCCCGCGACTCGGACCGCCCGCACAGCACCAGGTGCGCGCCGGGGGCGTGCCGGGCGGCGTCGGCGGCGTGCAGCGCGCCGAGACCGCCCGCTCCCCCGGTGATCAGGTAGACGCCGCCGGGTTTCCACGGCACCGGCGCGTCCGGGCGCGACACCGGTTCCCAGTCCCGCACCCGGCGGCGGCCGCCGTCGTACCGGACGTGCTCGTCGGCGGAGCCGAGCTCGGCGGCCAGCACCCGCGCGAGTTCCGGCCCGGCGGGGACCCGGTCGAACTCGACGAGCTGCCCGCGCAGCCCCGGGTCTTCCTGGGACGCGGTGCGCAGCAGCCCGACGAGTCCGGCGTACCCGGTCGCGGTGCCCGCCGGGCACACGACCTGCACGTGGCACGGGCCGCCCGCGGTGAGCACCCGCTGGAGCTCGCCGAGCAGCCGGGTGGAGGCGTGCTCGAAGCCTGCGGCGGCACCGTCAGCGCGACCGTCCACCTGCGCCACCGACACCGCGGCGGACCGCAGCGCGACGGCCTCGGTGCCGGGGACGTCGCAGAGCACGACGAGCCGCCGGGCGTCGACCGGTTCGGCGCCGGGCCGCGCCGGTGCGTCGCGCCAGATCGGCAGGCGGAGGATCTGTCGACTCACGTGGGGCTCCGTTCGGGGGCGCGGTGGCGCGGGCTCGTGGTCAGGCATCGCTGAGGGCGTCCGGTCCGAGGCGGTCGTCGAGGACCGCGTCCAGCAGCGCCGCGTAGGCACCGGTGTCGAAACCGGGCTCCGGGGATCTCCCTTCCACCACCGCAGTTTCCTCCGCGGGCGCTGCGGTTTTCCGCACAACCGAACCGGTTCCCGGCCGCGCACCGGGGTTTCCCCGGTCGTTCCAGTGGTTTCCGGGCGTGGCGTCCGGTACCCGGTACCGCTCGCGGGCGAACGGGTAGCCCGGCAACCGGAGCACGCCGGTACCCGCCGGGTGCAGCACCGACCAGTCCACATCGGACCCGGCGCACCACAGCCGCACGACCTCGTCGAGCCGCCCGTCCCGCAGCGCCCGGGCCACCTCCGGGGAGTGCGCGGTGCCGCGCCGCACCCCGGTGCCGCGCGAACGCGGGACACCGCCCACGTGCAGCCCGGTGCTGTCCCCGGCCAGATAGCGGTCCAGGGCGCCGGCCAGCTGCTCGACGCTGTCCGCGACCAGTCCGAGCCGCCGTTCCATCGCCTCCCGGCCGACCTGCAGGGTGTGCGCGAGGTCCGGCAGCGCGGTCGCCGGGGCGCCGCGCAGGTGGTCCCGCAGCCGCCGCGCGGCCTCCCGCAACCGTTCGTCGTCGCGGGCGGACAGCAGCACGGCCTGCGGTCCGCCGTCGGCCGGGGCGCGCCGCGGTCGCGGCGGTGCTTCGAGGACCACGTGCGCGTTGGTGCCGCCGAAGCCGAAGCTGCTCACCCCGGCCCGCAGCGGCCACGCCCGCCCGTCCGCGTCGGCGCGCGGCTCCCAGACCTGACCGCGGCGCACCACCTCGAACTCGCCGCCGGACAGCGGCAGGTGCGGGTTGAGCCGGTCGCAGTGCAGCGTCGGCGGGAGCTCCCGGTGCCGCATCGCCAGCAGCACCTTGAGCACCCCGGCCAGGCCCGCGGCCGATTCGGCGTGGCCGATGTTCGTCTTGACCGAGCCCAGCGCCCACGGCCGCCCGTCCGGGCCGGGCCCGCCGAGGTCGCGATAGGCGGTGGCGAGCGCGTTGACCTCCACCGGGTCACCGAGGGCGGTGCCGGTGCCGTGCGCCTCGACGTAGCCGATGCTGCCGGGATCGAGCTCGCCCATCGCCTCCCGCACCAGCGCGGCTTGCGCCACGCCGTTGGGCGCGGTGAGCGATCCGGCCCGGCCGCCGTGGTTCTCGGCGCTGCCGCGCACCACGCCCCAGATCGCGTCGCCGTCGCGGACCGCGGCCGCCAGCGGCTTGAGCAGCACCACCGCGACGCCTTCGGCGCGCACGTAGCCGTCGGCGTCCGCGGCGAACGTCTTGCACCGGCCGTCGGGGCTGAGCATCCCGGTCTGCTGGGTGGCGGCGAAGGTGTCGACGCTGAGCAGCAGGTTCACCCCACCGGCGAGCGCCATCTCGCAGCGCCCGGACCTGATGTCCTGCACCGCCCGGTGCAGCGCCACCAGCGAGCTGGAGCAGGCCGTGTCGATCGGTTCGCTGGGCCCGTGCACGTCGAGCACGAACGAGATCCGGTTGGCCAGCACCGAATGCGCGTTCCCGGTGGCGGTGTAGCCGTCGGGTGCGACGCCGCTGGCGTTGAGCAGCTGGTGGTAGTCGTTGCCGGACACCCCGAAGTAGACGCCGGTGCGTTCCGGTAGCCGCGCCGGCGCGTACCCGCCGTCCTCCAGCGCCGCCCACGTGGTCTCCAGTGCGAGCCGCTGCTGCGGATCCATCAGCTCGGCTTCCAGGCGGGACAGGTTGAAGAAGCCGGCGTCGAACCGGTCCACGTCGGCGAGCTGCCCGGCGAACTTCGGGAAGTCGGTGCGGGCCACGGTGTCCGCGTAGCGCTCGTCGAACCGGTCGCCCGGGTAGGGGGTGACGAGGTCGTCCCCGGCGCGCAGCCGCCGCCAGAACTCGTCGAGGTCGGCGGCGCCGGGGAACCGACCGGCGGCGCCCACGACGGCGACCGCGTCCGAGGCGGACCCGGCTGCGGGAGGCTGCTGCGCCGGGCCGTGCGGAGCCGGGGCCGCAGGAGCGCGCTCCGGTGGCGCCTGCGCGGGTGCCGGTGCGGTCTGCGCGGGCGTCGGTGCGGTCTGCGCGGGTGCCGCCGCGCGGTCCGGCCACCGCTCGCGGAGGTGCTCGGCCAGGCTGCGGATGTTCGGGCACTCGAAGAACACCGCCGGGCTCAGCTCCACGCCGAGCAGGCCGTTGAGCTCGGTGGCGAGCGTGGCGAGGGCGATGGACTCGAACCCGTAGGCGTGGAAGTGGGTGTCGGCGTCGATCTCGGCGAGGTCGAACTTGAGCTGGTCGGCGACGGTCTTCCGCAGCGCTCGGACCAACCGGGACTCATCGTCCGATGTGGACTCGGGCGCGGCGGCGGAACTCGGGTCCGCCACCGGCGCGGCGAGCGCCGGAACCACCGCGACCGCGGACCCGCGCACCGATCCGGGCAGCTCCCCGGCCCCGAACTCGGCCCGCTCGATCCGGCCCAGCACCCGGCCGCGCTCGTCGGCCAGGTCGATGCGGAACTCGGCGTCGGCGACCCGGTCCAGCACCAGCACCCGGGTGCGGTCCAGCTCCTCGCCGTGCAGCGCGGCGACCCGCAGCACGGTCGCGTCGGGGTCGCCGAGCGCGTGCTGCACGCCTTGCAGCACCCCGGCGAGCACCCAGGCCGGGACGTGCACGTGCCGCTTGTGCGGGTCCTGGCACAGCGCGGGCTCGCCGACGCGCACCAGCAGCCGCCCGTCGCGGAGCCGGGCCACGCCCTCGACGCTGCGCGAGTAGGGCCGCGCGTCGAGGCCCGCTTCGCCCAGCGCCGCGTAGAAACCGTCCTGGTCGAGTTCGTCGGGCACGTCCACCGGGACGTCCGGAACCCGTTCTCCCGCAACGGTTTCGACGGTGGCGGCGAACCGCGTCGTGCCGTCGGCGTGCCGCAGCTCCACCCGGTGCGCCCCGGACGCGCCGCCGAGCCGCCATTCCAGGGTCTCGGTCTCGTCGGCGGGCGCGGGCAGCGCCGCCCACTCGGCGTCGCGGACCCGCAGCGGACCGGTGATCCCGGCGACGCGGGCGAAGGCCAGCGCGCCGTCCAGCAGCGCCAGGGTGGCGTACCGCCGCTTGCGGCCCGCGGTGTGCACGTAGTCCAGCAGTTCGTCGCCGCGCGGCTTCAGCTCGTAGCGCACGCCGTGCAGGTCGGAGCGGTTCTCCCCCACCCACGGGTGTGCGCGGCGGGTGAACGCCAGCGGCCGCAGCACGCTGGGCGCGTCGTCGAACTCGGGATACCAGCAGCGGACCCGCTCGAACGGGTAGGCGGGCAGCGAGAGCTTCGCGGGCCGGGTGCCGAGCGGCCACAGCCGGTCCCAGTCGACCCCGGCGCCCTGCGACCAGTGCCGGGCGAGCGCGGCCAGGTCGCGGCCGGCGACGGCCTGCTCGACGGTGGCGGCGTTCGCCGCGCGGCGCTGCCGCAGCGTGCTGGCGACGAACTCCACGCCCTCCGGGAGCACCGGAGCATCGGCGGTCAGGTCCACCCCGGACAGCGCGGTGATCCGCTCCAGCGCGTGCCGCGCGTCGGTGGCGACGAACGCCAGCCGGCACGGCAGCTCGTTCTTGCCGGTCTGCAACCCGTAGGCCAGCGCGTCCAGCCCGGGTCGCGCGGATCCCAGGTGGTCGCGCAGGTCGCCGAGCACCGTGCGCAACGCCTGCGGGGTCATCGCGGAGAACACCAGCAGCTGCGGCCCGCCGCTGTCCGGGGCGGCGACCACGGTGCCGTCGTGCTCCTCCACCACCAGGTGGACGTTGATGCCGCCCGCGCCGATCGAGGTGATCCCGGCCCGGCGCGGTACCTGCTCACCGCGCACCACCGGCCGTTCCCACGCGGCGCGTTCCCGCTGCACCGCGAACGGCGTCGCCGCGAAGTCGATGGCCGGGCTCAGCGTCTCGGAGTGCAGCGACGGCGCCAAGGTGCGGTGCCGCAGCTGCAGCAGCACCTTCGTCAGCCCCACCAGCCCGGAGCCGGACAGCAGGTGCGCCACGTTCGACTTCACCGAGCCCAGCGCGCAGAACCCGGTGTCGTCGGTGTCCCGGCCGAACGCGAGGCTCGCGCCCTTGATCTCGATCGGATCGCCCAGCGAGGTCGCCGAACCGTGCCCCTCCAGGTAGCTGATGGTGCGGGCGTCCACGTCGGCGTCGTCCAGCGCGCGTTCGACGGCGCGGGCCTGCTGCTGCGGGCTGGGCACGGTGAACCCGTTGCGCACGCCCGCGTTGGTGAGCCCGCTGCCCTTGATCACGCCGTACACGTGGTCGCCGTCGGCGACGGCCTCGCCGAGCAGTTTGAGCACCACCGCGCCGACGCCCTCGCCGAGGATGGTGCCGTCCGCGCCGAGCCCGTAGCTGCGCACCACGTCGGCGGACTTGGTGGTGAAGTGCGCCTGCGAGGTGGAGATCAGGTCGTAGGGGTGCAGCATCAGGTTGATCCCGCCGACCACCACCATCCGGGTCTCGCCGTCGCGCAGCAGCCGCACCGCCTGGTGCACGCACGCCGCGGACGAGGCGCACATGGTGTCCACGAACACCGACGGGCCGGTGAACCCGTAGTGGTAGGACAGCATGTTCGCCATCACGCCGACTTCGCTGCCGCTGGTGGTGGTGCCGCGTTGCAGCATGTTCTGGAAGCCGTAGTAGGCGTAGCTGTTGTTCATCGAGCCGACGAGCACGCCCACGTCGCCGTCGTAGCGGCGGCGCAGCGTCTCCCGCGAGTACCCGGCGTCCTCCAGCGCGGTCACCCCGGTCTGCAGGAACAGCCGCACCTCCGGGGACATGATCTCGGCGTTGCGCTGGGAGATGTTGAAGTAGCGCGGGTCGAACGCGTCCACGTCGCGCAGGAAGGTGCCGGTGCGCACGACGGTCTTGCCGAGCACGTCGCGCTCGTCGAAGTGGATGTCGCCGTGGCGCCAGCGGGATGCGGGCACGGTCTCGAAGCTGTGCCTGCCTTCGCTGAGCAGGTCCCAGAACTCCTCCAGGGTGTCCGCTCCGGGGTAACGCCCGGCCATGCCGACGACGGCGATGGCGTGCCGGCCGGGGTCGTGGCGGGGGTCGGCGGGGCGCGGGGTCGTGGTGGCGGCAGAGGTCGCGGTGGTGGCAGGGGTGGCGGCGACGGCCGAAGTCGGTGCAGCGGACGAACTTCCGGCCGCAGCCGGTGTCGCGGTAGCCGAAGTTCCGGCGGTGGCTGGAATCGCAGCGGCCGGAGTGGCCGGGATCGTGGTGGTCGTCGCCGCCACGGTCGGCTCCAGCACCGGACTCCCTTGCGGCCCAGCGCCATCAGATCCCGCGGCAGCGGTCTCGTCCCTCACCTCCACCGCGGACTCGACCGGGGCGACGAGTTCCAGCAGCCGCGTCCGGTGCTCGGCGACGAAGTACTCCGCCACCCCGCGCAGGTCCACGTGCTCGAAGAACAGCGTCTTCGGCAGCGAGCCGAACGAGTCCTCCAGGGTGCTGGTGAGGTCGACGATCGCGATGGAGTCGATGCCGTAGTGCTCCAGCTTCTCGTCCGCCAGGATGCCGTCCGGGTCCTGCCGGGTGACCTCCGCGAACACCGCGCGCAGGAAGTCCTGGGCCCGCTCGGCCAGCTCCGCGTCGTCGAGCTCGACGGCGGCCAGGGCCGAGGTCGTCGCCGGGACCGCCGCGACCGGCCGGTCCAGCCCCGCGTACACCCGCAGCTTCGCGCGTTCGCCGTGCAGCACGACGCGCCGCACCGGTGCTCCCGCGCGCAGCGCCCGCTCCACGGCGGCGAGACCGGCCTCGGTGGGCAGCGGCACGGTGCCGGTGCGCTTGCGCAGGTAGGCGGCGGTGGCGGCGTCCATCCGCATCCCGCCGTCGGCCCACAGCGGCCAGTCCAGCACGCGGGTCTCGGCGCCGGTGGCCTGCCGCCGCAGCGCGAACGCGTCCAGGTGGGCGTTGGCGGCGGCGTAGTCGGCCTGCGCGGCGCCGCCGAAGGCGCCCGCGACGGAACCGAACAGCAGCAGGAAGTCCAGGTCGAGGTCGTCGGTGGCGGCCGCCAGGTGCGCGGTGCCGTCGACCTTCGGGGCGAGCACGGCGGCGGTGCTCGCGAGGGGTTTGGTGGCGAGGTAGCCGTCGTCGAGCACCCCGGCCGCGTGGAACACGCCGTCCAGGCGCCCGTGCTCGGCGCGGATGGTGCGGACCGCATCCCGGACGCTCGCGGCGTCGGTGACGTCGGCCCGCACGTAGTGCACCCGCTCGTGCGGCTGGGGCGGCCCCTGCTCGGAGCGGCCGCTGACCACGACGGTCGCCGCGTACCGGAGGCACAGGTGCTCGGCGAGCAACCGCCCGATTCCCCCGGCGCCGCCGGTGATCCAGTAGACGCCGCCGGTGCGCAGCAGGCTCTCCCCCGCCGCACCGGCCGGGATCTCGGTGGTGCCGTGACGCAGCCGCCGCCCGTCGCGGGTGTGCGCGACCTCGGCGTCCTCGGTGGCGGCCTCGGTGTGCACGACGCGCTCGAAGCGGGCCGCGTCGCGCGGGTCGAAGCCGTCGAGCAGCACCAGCGTGCCGCGGAACGCGGGATCCTCCAGCCGCGCGGTCTTGAGCAGCGCCGCCAGCGGGCCGAACACCGGCGAGTCCGGTTCGCCCGGCGCCACCACCAGCACCCGGCCCTTGCCGCCGAGCCGTTGCAGGTGGCCGTAGCAGCTCTCGAACGCGGCGCGCATCGCGGCGGCATCGGTGGCCCCGACCGGCACCGGTAGCGGCAGCACGTCCGCGCCGAGCCGGGCGGCGCTCGCGGCCACCAGGTCCTCGTCCAGGGCGGCGTTGAGCACCACCACCGGACCGGCCGGTCCCTCCGCCGCGGCCGGTTCGTCGATCCAGGCTCCGGTGACCTCCAGCAGGTCATGCTGGGGTTCCGCGGCCGGTGCGCCGCCGAGGGGGCGGGCGGTGTAGCCGGTGAACCGGGCGCACAACCGGCCGGACTCGTCGAACAGGTCCACGTCCACCTTGCCGCGCCCGCGCGCGCCCGCGGCCGGGCGCAGCCACGCGTGCGCGGTGCTGCTGGTCGCGGCGGGTGCGGTGAGCTCGTCCAGCGCGAACGGCACCGCGGGCGCCGACGGTTCCCGCCAGCCGCCGTCCGGGCCGCCGACCGCGAGGGCGGCGAGCAGCGCGCTGTCCAGGATCGCGGGATGCAGCCGCGGCCCGGGCGCCGCCGCTGCGGGCAGCCGCAGCTCCGCCAGCACCCCGTCCGGGCCGGTGCGCACCGAGGTCAGCGCGCGCAGCGCGGGCCCGTGCTCGATGCCGCTGGTCCGCAGCGCCGCGTACCCGGCGTCGGCGGCCAGCTCCCGGGGGTGCCGTGCGCGCAGCTCGGCCAGGTCCACCGATTCCGCCGCGTCCGCACCGGGTTCGACGCGGCCGCTCGCGTACGGTTCGCCCGCCGCGTCGGCGAGCGCGTAGTCGTGCCCGTCGCCGCCGGGGGTCAGCCGCAGCCAGGCGTCCAGGCCGTCCGGCCCGACGGCCAGCGGGCGGATCCACACCGCGTTGCGCACCCGCGGCGTCCGGTGCCCCGCGGCCCGCGCGGCGGCCAGCACCAGGTCCAGGACGGCCACGCCCGGCACGATGCGGGTGCCGCCGACGACGTGGTCGCGCACGTAGCCCTGGGTGTCGTCGAAGCGCACCGGGAAGGTCCAGTCCTCGCCGGAGCGCTCTCCGCCGCCCAGCGCGGCGGTCTCGGGCACGGCGGTCTCGGGCGCGGCGGTCTCGGGCGCGGCGGTCTCGGGCGCGGTGCTCTCGGACACCGCCGGGGCCGGGGCTTCGACGGGCCGCGGGCTCAGGTTCGACGGCGCGGTGGGCGTGAACCAGTGCGGGGTGCGGGCGAACGCGTAGCCCGGCAGGTGCAGCCGCCGCCCCTGCGCCGGCCACTGCGACCAGTCCACCGGCAGCCCGATGGCCCAGGCGGCGGCGAACTTGTCGTACCGCCCCTGCTCCAGCCAGCGCGCGCCGAGCTCACCGAGGTCCTCGGCGTCCAGCCCGGCGGGCACGTCCTCGCCCGCGCGGCCGCGCTCGCACCCGGCGGGGCGTTCCCCGGCGGCGAGGGATTCCAGCTGGTCCGCCCAGGTCTCCAGGTCGGCCGCGCGGAACGCGGCGCGTTCGGCCATCGGCACCCGTCCGTCGCGCAGGGTGCGGGCGATGTCGGCGAGCGCGGGCCGCTCGCCCCGCTCGACCCGCCGCCGCACCCAGTCCGCGAGCACCGCGCAGCTCGCCCGCAGCCGTTGCTCGTCGCGCGCGGACACCGGCAGCCACCACTCGCCCGGCGCCTCCTCGTCGGCGGGGACGGTCGCGCCGGATTCGAGCAGCACGTGCGCGTTGGTGCCGCCGAAGCCGAAGGAGCTCACGCCCGCCCGCAGCGGGCCGGGCGCGTCCCAGTCGGTGAGCTCGGCGACGACGTGCAGCGGGCTGCCCGCGAGCTTGATCAGCGGGTTGAGCTTGCGGAAGTGCACCGTCCCCGGCAGCTGCCGGTGCCGCATCGCGAGGATCACCTTGAGCATCCCGGCGATGCCGGCGGCACCTTCGAGGTGCCCGATGTTGGTCTTCACCGAGCCGACGCCGCAGCGGTGCTCGGCGGGGGTCTCGGCACCGCCGCGCAGGTCGGCGAACGCCTTCTTCAGCCCGCGGATCTCGATCGGATCGCCGACCGGGGTGCCCGGGCCGTGCGTCTCCACGTAGCTCACCGTCTCCGGCGCGACGCCCGCCCGCCGGTAGATGCCGCTGATCAGCTCGGCCTGCGCGTCCGGGTTGGTGACGGTCAGCGAGCTGGTGCGCCCGCCGTGGTTGCTGCCGATGCCCTTGATCACCGCGTGCACCGGGTCGCCGTCGCGCCGCGCGTCCGCGGCCCGCTTGAGCAGCACCACGCCGCCGCCCTCGCCGCGCACGTACCCGTTGGCGCCGGCGTCGAACGCGCGGCACTTCCCGTCCGGGGAGAGCATCCCGGCCTTGGCGAACGCGATGAAGTGGCGTGCCGACCAGGTCAGGTTCACCCCGCCCGCCAGCGCGTACTCGCAGTCCCCGGCCAGCAGCGCCTGCACGCCCTGCTGCACCGCGACCAGCGAACTCGCGCAGGCGGTGTCGTTGACGACGCTGGGGCCGCGGAAGTCGAAGTGGTGCGAGACGCGGTTCGCGATGATCGCGTAGGCCGCGCCCGTCGGGTAGTAGGCGTCGACCTCGGCGACCTCCTGCTCGACGAGTTCCGCGTAGTCCCAGTGGCACACGCCCATGAACACCCCGGTAGCCGAGCCGGCGAGCCGGTCCGCCCGGTACCCGGCGTCCTCCACCGCGTGCCAGCTGAGTTCGAGGGCCATCCGCTGCTGCGGGTCCATGGATTGCGCTTCGCGCGGGGAGATCTGGAAGAACTCGGCGTCGAAGCAGTCCACGTCGTCGACGAACCCGCCCCAGGCGCTGCTGGTCTTGTTGAACTCGCGGCGCGGGTCGCCGAGGTGGTCCTCCTTGCGCCAGCGCCGCTCCGGGACCTCGCTGATCAGCGAGCGTCCCGCGGCCAGGTGTCCCCAGAACTCGTCCATCGTCCGCGAGCCGGGCAGGCGCAGCGAGGTGCCGATGATGGCGATGTCGTGGTCATCGGTTCCGTGGTCCATCGAAGTCGTCTCCGTCTCAGCACCGGTGCCGCTGCGGCCCGCGTCGGCTCGTCCGGTCGTGGTCGTGCCCGTCCCGCGCGCCCCCCCCGGGGGGGGCGCGGGGCGGGGGGGGGGGGGGGCCCCGCCGGGGCGCGCGGCGAGGCCCCCCCGGGGGCCCGTGAGGGGGTGGCGGGTGAGGCCGTGCCCGCGCACGAACCAGTGGTGCAGCCACACCGTGGAGGCCAGCAGCACGAACGCCTGGTTCTCCTTGGTGCCGATGCGTTCCGGCGGGGCGTCGTAGACGCGGTTGACGAACTTGCGCACGAACCGCGCGTCCAGGGCGGGGATCTCGCCGAGCACGTCCGGGTCCAGCAGCAGGTCCCGGTAGTCGGGCCGGGAACGCACGAACACCGCGGAATCCGGTGCGCGGTAGGGGAACTTGCCCTTCTTCACGATGCGTTCCGGCAGCACGTCCGCGTAGGCCAGCTTCAGCAGGTGCTTCTCGTCGTAGGGGTCGCCGAAGCGCCCGTTGACCGAGTTCGCGCGGCGCACCACCGCCGGATCCAGGAACGGGCAGCGGTTCTCCACGCCGTGCGCCAGCGCCATCCGCTCGCCCTGGGTGGACAGCAGGTAGCCGGCCAGCAGGGTGCGGAACTCCAGCCACTGCGCCTTCCGCACCGGGTCCAGTTCGGCGTAGCCGGGTTCCTCGGCGACGAGCCGTTCCACCGCGGCCAGCGGATCGCCGGGCTCGGCGAGCAGCCGGGCCGCGAACCGGCCGTTCTGGAACCGCATCTGGTGCGAGAACAGGCCGGGCCGCTGCTCGGTGGAGAACTGCTGGTAGAGCCCCAGCATCCGGCGCTGCTCGTCGGCGCCGCTGAAGTGCGCCAGGTACGGGTGGAGCCGCCCCATCCGCTCCCGGCGGGTCTCGTCGTCGAGCGCGTCCCACTCGGACAGCAGCCGGGTGTCCTTGAAGATGCCGTAGCCGAGGAACGCCTCGTCGGCGCCTTCGCCGCTGAGCACCACCTTGATGCCCTCGCGCCGGACCTGCCGGGACAGCAGGTGCATCGGCACGAACGCGGTGCGGAACGCGGGCACTTCGGCGTGCCGGACGGCGTCGGGGAACGCTTCGGCGACGTCGGCGTCGGTGACGCGCAGCTTCGAGTGGTGGGTGCCGAGGTGCGCGGTGAGCTCGTCCTGCTCGGCGGACTCGTCGAACTCGGCGTCCTCGAACTCGATCGAGAACGTCCGAAGTGGATGGTCGGTGCGGCGGGCGGCGAGGTGCGCGATGATCGACGAGTCGAGCCCGCCGGAGGCGTACACGCCGACCTCCACGTCGCTGCGCAGCCGCACGTCCACCGCGCGTTCCAGGTCGCCGCGCACCAGCTCCACGGCCTCCTGCTCCGATTCCGGCGCCGGGCAGGCGGTCAGGTCCAGCGGCGCCCACCGGCCGCGCCGCTCCTGGTCGCCGCGCACCGACAGGTACTCGCCCATCGGGATCTGCTCGATCCCGCGGTAGCCGCTGTGCGCGGGCAGCGGCGTCCAGGTCGCGTAGAGCGAGGCCAGCTGGTCCGGGTCGAACTCGAAGCGGAACCCCGGGTACGCCAGGAACGCCTTCATCTCGGAGGCGAACAGCAGCGCGCCGTCGTGCCGGGCCACGAACAGCGGCCGCTTGCCGTACCGGTCCCGCGCCAGGTGCAGCTCATCGGTGACCGCGTCGTGCACGGCGAACGCGAACGCGCCGTTGAACTTCGGCAGGCAGTCCGGGCCCCACTCCGCCCACGCGTTCAGCACCACCTCGGTGTCCGACCCGGTGTGGAACGCGGCACCGCGCGCCCGCAGCTCGGCGCGCAGCTCCCGGTAGTTGTAGAGCTCGCCGTTGTAGCACAACCGGAATCGCCGGTCGGCGCTGAGCACGGGCTGCTGGCCACCGGCGAGGTCGATGATGCTCAGCCGCACCGTGCCCATCGCGATCCGGTCGTCGAGCAGGCAGCCCGCCTCGTCCGGGCCGCGGTGCTCGATCTGGGCGAGCATGTCGTGCATCAGGTCCGCGTACTCCCGCGGAGGGCGCGGGCTGCCGTAGAACCCGGCGATGCCGCACATGGCGTCACCGGCTTTCGAGCGCCCGCTCGCGGGCACCGTCGACGAAGGCGGCGATGCCGTTGAGCGACACCATGACGTTGCCGAGCAGCTCGTCCTCCTCGAACTGCACGCCGTAGCGCTCCTCGATGTGCGCCATCAGCGAGATGTAGCCGAAGGAGTCGAGGATCCCGGCCTTGAACAGGTCGGTGTCCTCGGTGGTCTCGGCGTCGAACTCGAACAGGAACTGCTCTTCGAGGTAGTCCTTCAACTCGTCCTTCATCGCGGTCCTCCGCATCGTCGTCGTGGTCGTCCCGGAACCGGCCGCTACGCGGCGAACGCGGAACCGGCGATCCGGGCCAGCGCGGGCCACTGCTCCCGGATGAAGAAGTGGCCGCCGGGGAACCGGTGGGTGCGCAGCGGCCGGGTGCTCTCCCGCTGCCAGGCGCCGAGGTCGTCCCCGGTGAACCACTCGTCCTCGCCGCTGAGCGCGGTGATGGGCACGTCCAGCGGTGGCACCCGCGGGTGCCGGTAGGCGCCGAGCGCGGTGAAGTCGGCGCGCAGGATGCGCTCGTAGAACGCCATCAGGTCCGCGTGCTCGCGCAGTTCGGCGGGCAGTCCGCCGAGGCGGTCCAGGTGTGCCCAGAACTCGGCGGTGGGCAGCCGCCAGGTGTCGCGCTCCCGGCTGGGGATGGACGGCCCGCTCTCGCCGGAGACGAGCAGGTGCGCGGGCTCGGGCAGGCCTTCGTCCCGGATCCGGTGGCACAGCAGGAAGGCGAGCCGCGCGCCGAGGCTGTGCCCGTACAGCGCGTACGGCCGGTCCAGCCGGTCGCGCAACTGCGCCAGCAGGTCTTCGACGATGGCGCCGGGGTCGGCCAGCAGCGGTTCGGAGATCCGGGCGCCGTGCCCGGGCCGTTCCAGCACCGCCACGTCCAGGTCGGTGCGCTCGGCGAGCCCGGCGTAGGCGCGTTCGTCGCCACCGGCGTAGGCGACGCAGAACAGCCGGGGCCGCGGTTCCGCGGCTTCCGGGGTGGCCTCGATCTGGCGGACCATGCGGGTGAGCACCTGGGTGTCGCCGACTTCCCGGCAGTCGTCCAGCGTGGTGTGCCGCAGCAGGTAGCGGACGCTGTCGAGCCAGCGCACCGACCCGGCGATCTGCTCGCTGATGGTGGCGGCGAGGTCCCGCTCGGCGTAGGGGCGGGCGGTGAGGTTGGCGATGACGGTGGCGCGCAGCGGCGCGAACCGGAATCCCTTGAGGAACGCGGCGAACTCGTCGCGGGCGGGTGCCATGTGCCGGGAGTGGAAGGCGGCGGAGACCTTCAGCCGCGCGACCCGCACGTCCTGCTCGCCGAGGACCTGCTGCGCGCGCTCGATCCGCTCCCGCGCCCCGGAGAGCACCAGCTGCGCATCGGTGTTGATGTTCGCGAGGTCCAGGTCGGTGAGCCCGTGCTCCACGAGCAGCGCGCGCAGTTCGGCGCGCGAGGTGCCCAGCACGGCGAGCATCGCACCACCATCGGCGCGGGACATCAGCTCACCGCGCTTGAGCACCAGCTTCAGCCCGGTCTCGAAGTCGAAGGCACCGGCCGCGTGCAGCGCGTTGTACTCGCCGAGGCTGTGCCCCAGCAGGTAATCCCCTGCCGGCGCACCGCGTTCCAGCGAGTCCACGTAGGACAACGCGTTCACCACGTACAGCGCGGGCTGGGTGCAGCGGGTGTCGTCCAGGCGACCGTCCGGGTTCCGCGCGCACAGCTCGGGCAGGTCGTAGCCGAGCACGTCGCAGGCGCGGGCGGTGAGCTCGGGGTGGCGCTCGAACAGCTCGGCGCCCATCCCGGTGCGCTGCGAGCCCTGGCCGGGGAACAGCACCGCGCTCACGCCGCCTCCACCACGCGGGTCCGGTGCACCGGCTCGGCTGTTCGCATCACGCGCCTCCTGAATGAGCGATCACCCCGATCGGGATCAATCTGGAGACCACGCTAGAGACGGCGCGGAACCACTCGCAATCTTCAGAACCACCATTCCGGCACGTCTAAGGAAATCACCAGGCGCACTTCTAGGGAAATCACCAGCAACTCCGCCGAATCGCCCGGAGACCACCGGCCGCCCGAGCTTCGCGCCTTCTCGGAGCACCGGGACCGGCGGAGAGCGCCTGCCGGCTCCCGAGCCTCCGGCGGACGGGCCCGCGGCAGGGGGCGACCCCGCTCACCTGCGCCCGTTTCCGCGCGGGGCGGCGGAATCCGGATGCGCACCGCGGTTCCGGCCCACCGCCCGCGACGCGCGACCCGGAGATCTCCGCCCATTCGGGCCCGCGGCATTCCCGGACCGGGACGAGGTGAGGATCGCACGTTCCGGGTGCGCCGATCCCAGGAGCGACCGGGCTCGATCAGCGGGCGGGCACAATTGCGGTCGAATCGCCCTACCGGCGGCGACACCGACCTTTTCCGCTCTCCAATTCCTTTCCATCCCAGGACCGGCCGAAACCGGCGGACGAGACCGTCGCGCCGAATGGAGCCGTCGCGGACTCGGCCGAACGGCCGCGGCGAACGGGAAATGAAGATCACAGGAAGATCCCGCAGCGAGACCATTCCGTTCCGGTAATCGTGAGCAACGGCCATCGTCGCTGGAAGCGCTTCCGGCGACGCTCGGTCATCCGATGTTCCCGGCACCGATCCCCGCGGTCTCCGCAGTTCACGGCGCCGAGAGGGGCGCGTTGGCAGCGCGGTCCGGGCTTGCTACCGTCGATCGAGGTCGCATTCCGGAACGCACTCAGCGAGGAGTGCACCTGGATTCTCCGCTTCGCCGAGCGGAAAACCGATGGCCCCACCGGCCGCAGGAGCGACGCGTCCCGCGGCACTCCGCTCGCCGATGGTCCCCTGACTCCCCGTCGTACCCCTTCCTGCCCGGAGGACAGCCCGTGAGTTCCGGTCCGCCGGACGAGCCGCCGCGCCGAGCGGCCGGACGCTTCCGGGTGCCGCCGCGCGGGAACGACGCCCGCCGCCGGAGCCGGTGCACCGCCGGTGCGGGTTGGCGCCACGACCTGCCCGCGCACGCCCGGTGCGCCCGTCCGACCCGCGCAGCGGCCTGCCGCGCTCCCGCGAGCTCACTCCCCGGAGGAACACCACATGATCGTCGAACTGCACCTGCTCCAGTCCGTCCCGGCCACCGAGCTCGGCCGGGACGAGGGGGAAGGGCCGCGGCGCGCGACCTTCGGCAACGTCGCGCGCGAGCAGCTCCCCTCCCGGTACCTGCGCCGGTCGGCGCGCGCCCTGCTGGCCGAGCAGGACCTGGCCCTCGCCTCCGCCGGCGTCTCCACCCGGCGGCTGATCGCCGACGCGGGACGCTGGATCGACGCGGCGAGCTGCGCCGACGATCCCGGCGCGGACACCGGGGACCTGGTGCGGGAGGCGTTCTACGAACTGGGCCTCGGCCTCGCGAGCGGCGAGCTGACCCCGTCGGTGGCGTTCACCGCGGACCGGGCGGGTGAGCGCCTCGCCCGGTTCTGCCTGGAGAACCGCGAGGACTACGCCGACCGCGCCACCCGCCGCAAGAAGATCATCGCCAACGCGGCGGATCCCGAGCAGGCGCGGCAGGACGAACTGGCGCTGGCGAACGTGAAGACTGCCGCGCAGCAGCGGGAGGCCGCCGAGCGCGTGCTCGCCCCCCGGCAGGCGATCGACGTGGCTCTGTTCGGCGGCACGATCTCCGACGAGGACGAGTTCACCGCCGAACCCGCCTGCGAAGTCGCCGACGCCCTGTCCACCCACGCCGCCGGGACCACCGCGGAGTCCGCGGAGCTCGCGGCGGCCTGCTACTACCGCTACGCCCGCCTGGACCTGGCGAAGCTCACCGCGAACCTCGGCGGGGACCGCGCCCAGGCCGAACGGGCCGCGCACGGCTGGCTGCGGGCGCTGGTGCGCGCCGTCCCCGATGCGCGCCCGAACGAGACCGCCGCCCGCACCCTGCCGGAGGTGGTGTTCGCGGTGGTGCGCGAGCACGGCTCCTGGAACCTGGTCAACGCGTTCCTCGACCCCATCGCCGGCGCCGCTCCGCTGGCCGGCTCGGCGCGGCGGCTCGTGGAGTACTTCGGCCAGGTCCGCGCCTTCTACGACACCGGCGAGATCCGCGAGGTCCTCGGCGCCTCGGTCACCGGGGAGCTGCCGCTGGAACGCACCCGGCAGCCCGCCACCCTCGACGACCTCGCCACCCGAGCCATCACCGCGGCCCTGGGCTGACGGCTCACCGCAGCGGGCCGCCGGTGAGGTAGCGGGTGAGCATCGTGGTCAGCTCGTCCTCGAAGGCGGGGATGTCGATCGGGTCGGCCGACGAGATCAGCTGGTGCACCACGAGTTCCACAGTGGACACGACGAGCCGTGCCGCGGTCCGCGGATCGCCGACCCGCACCTCGGAGTACCGCGCGATGAGTTCGCGGGCGCGGGTGACGTGCTCCTGCTCCAGCCGCTCGATCTTCTCCAACAGCTCTCGCGACCGCGGCGCCTGCTCGAACATGACGCGCAGCAGCTTCGGGTCGTCCAGGTGGTTCGCGATGGCGGCCCGCACGAACCCGCGCACCTCTTCCTCGACGGAGGCCGGCCGCTGCGCGGCAAGGTGGGCTCGGGTCGCCGCGATGCCCTCGTCGAGGTGCTTGGTCAGCAGCTCAACCAGGATCGCGTCCTTGTTCGGGAAGTACTGGTAGAGCGAGCCGATCGAGATCCGGGCGCGCTCGGCGATCCGATTCGTGGTGCCCGCCGCGTAGCCGTGCTCGGTGAAAACGTGAGCAGCCGCGGTGAGGATGCGTTCCCTGGTGAGCTCCGCGCGCACCTGGCGCGGCGTCTTCCGAGGTCGCAGACGTCGTTCTCCGGAGCTCACGGAACCTCCCTGGGCAGGCGCGAAAGCGAGTGGCGCACGAACCGAACAATTGCTCATAATCATGGCACGACCTGCGAAGACATCGCCACCAGCGCTGCGGAAGGAGCCCCGGATGACGCTCGCTGGCACCCGGCCACGACGAGTACCGATGGCGGAGCTGCGCGCCCGGCTCGGCGAACCCGACGACGTGGTCAAGGCCCTCAAGGGCGGCGACCGGGTCGACGCGCACGCGCACCGGTTCATCGCGCACTCCCCGTACCTGTCGATGTCGACCTCGGACGCGCGGGGCCGCGCCGACTGCTCCCCGCGCGGCGACTACCCCGGGTTCGTGAAGGTCCTCGACGAGCGCACGCTCGCCATCCCGGACCGGCCGGGCAACAAGATCGCGGACTCGTTCCGCAACCTCGCCGAGAACGACGGCATCGGCCTGCTGTTCCTCGTGCCCGGCGTGGTGGAGGTGCTGCGCATCAACGGGAGCGGCTACCCCACCGACGATCCGGACGTGCTCGCCCGGATGCGCGTGGAGGGCAAGGAGGCGATGTTCGCGATCGTCGTGGAGGTGGAGCAGGTGTTCTTCCACTGCGGCCGCGCCCTGCTGCGCTCCCGGCTCTGGGACCCGGAGATCCAGTCCCTCGCCGCCGAGATCCCCTCCCCCGGCGAGATCGCCGCCGCCCAGTCCGGCCTCGGCATCGACCCCGCCCACCTGGAACACGAACTCCAGCAGGGCTACCGGCAGCTCTACTGACGTGGGGAACGGCCCACCCGGGGCGGGTGGGCCGCTCCGCTAGTCGGCTCGGAGCATCCGGCGTTCGCGCACGGCTTCGGTGACGGGATGGCGCGCGCCGTAGACGCGCTCGTGGTCGGCCAGCACCCAGTCGAGCAGTGCGGCGGCGCCCGCCGCATCCCCGCTGTCCCCGAGCGAGAGAGCGGCCAGTTCCCTGGTGCGCAGCGCGTCGGGATCGTCGGGTCCGGCGGTCGCGGCCCAGCCGAGCGCGGTCTCGCGGTACAGCTGTGCCGCGGCCGCCGCCTCCCCACCTCGAGCGCACCAGTAGGCGAGCCGCTCGTGCGCGGCGAGCTCCTGCGCGGTGCGCGGGCTCGGGCGCGGGCGCGGGTACCTCTCGACCAGGATTCCCCGCGCGGCGGCCAGCGACGCAGCGCCTGCCACGTCGCCGCTGTTGCCGCGGTGCTCCACGACGACGGACCAGGCGTCGAGCGGCCGCAGGTGCGTCGCCCCGAACAACGCGGTGCTCCGCTCCGCCCAGTCTTCGAACGCCTGCACCGCCTCGGCTCGGTCACCGGCAGCATCGAGGTTGATCGCGATGGACAGGCAGTGGTGCGCGATCTCGTTCCGATCAGGGTCACTGGTCATGTCCTTCAAGCCGAGGAGTCGGCGGTGCACCTCGGCTGCCGCGGCGTGGTTCCCGTTGCGGGCGTGCCAGCACGCGAGCCGGTCGAGCAACCGGATCACGTCCCGGTGACGGGCGCCGAGCAAGTCCTCCGCCACTGCGGTCGCTTCCAGGAGGGCCGACTCCGCTCCGGCGGGATCCCCGGCCAGTCCGTGCCATTCGGCCGCGACGCCTCGGGCGACCACGGCGTTGCCCGGGCCGCGATCGACCTCCAGGGCAGCGACGACCCCGTCGAGCGTGGCGGCCGCGGCGGCAGCGCTGCCAGGGGTCCCGCGGGTTCCCGGTGCGGGCTCGTCGAGGTCCGGATGGTCCGGACCGAACGCATCCACCCGGTCCACCGCGAGCCGGTCGAATTCGATCATCGCGCGGCGCGGATCGTCGGCCACGGCCCACATCTCCGCCAGGTCCCGGCGCACGCGCAGCGTGTCCGGGTGGGCCGCGCCGAGCACCCGTGTCGCGTTCCGTTCGAGCAACTCGAGGTCCGCCACCGCCGCCGCGGGGTCCGATGCCGCGCCGCAGATCGCCCGCAGGTGCCGGACGTCCAACGTCTCCGGGTGGTCCGGGCCCACGATGCTGCTGAGCCTGATCACCAGTTCGTCGTACGTGCGCCGGGCCGCGGCGAAGTCGCCCGCGGCGGCCCACGACTGCGCGGCCGAGTCCGCGGCCCAGATCGTGCTGGACGCGATCGGGCCGTGAACCCGCGCGTGGTCGGCCGCGAGCGCCGCGTACTGCTCCGCTGCGCCGAGCGCATCTCCGTTCGCGCGGCGCCACGTCGCCAGCGCCCCGTCCACGCCCAGCTTCGTCGGATCGTCGGCGTCGAGTGCGCGCGCGCAGTCCACTGCGAGCTCCTCGGCGAGTGCCACCGCGCCCGCGGCATCCCCGGCCCAGCCGGTCCAATCCACCAGTGCGTAGCGGGTGCGCAGCACGTCCGGGTGGTCCACCGCCTGGAAGGCGAGCTGTGCGTCCCGCACACGCCGGTACTCCGCCGCGGCCGCCGCCGGATCTCCGCCCCAGCCGCGGAACTGCGCGAGGCTCAGGTGGTACGGCGTCCGCCGCGGATCCTGTTCGTCGTACGCGGCGCGGACGTCGGCGAGCAGTGCGGCGCTGGTCCGCACCGCGTCCTCGGACCGGCCCGCGGCGGACTGCCACCAGGCCAGCTCGGCGCGGAGTTCGAACGAGGCCACCCCCGCCCAGTCGGCCTCGGTGGCGAGCCGCTCGGCCAGCGCGGTCAACCGGTCCGCCGCGGCGTGCGGGTCGCCGTTCTCCCCGAGCCGCACGGCCGCCTTCCGCTCGACGTGCACGGTCTGCACGTCCGCGGGGCCGACGGTGCGGGTGAGGTCGGACGCCAGCTGGTCGAGTTCCTGCTGCCCTCCCACCGGATCGCCGCACCAGCCCCGGAGGTACGCCGCGTGGTCGCGGGCCGCGAACGTCTGGTGGTGTTCCGCGCCGCATTCGCGCTCCAGCTCCCGGACCAACTCGTGCTGCGCGGCGAGCGAGCCTGCGCAATCACCCGACGTGCACCGCAGCCCCGCGATCTCCTGGGCCGCGAACACCGAATCGGCGTGGGGGGCGCGCAGCGCGCGGCGCAGCACCGGCAGCAGGCCCTCGAGCTCCATCAGCGCGCCGGTGGTGTCGAACCCCGACCGGAGCCGGGCGGCGTGCAGCCGAGCTCGCAGCGTGTCGGGGGCCGAGTGGCCGAGCGCGCGGGTGCGGTCGACGACCACCCGCGCCAGCAGCTCCAGATTCGCCGCCGGATCTCCTCCCGGCACGCCCGCGAGGTCTTCGCGGCAGTCCGCAGCGACCGGATGTTGCGTGCCGAGTGCCGCTTCCGCCCGGGTGATCAGCTCGCTGAGCTCCGCCCGCGCCCGGTCCGGGTCCCCGTGGGTGAGCACGCCGATCCGGTGGCGGTGCACCTGGATTTCGGTCGCGCCCGGTTCATCGGATTCCGGTGCTCGTTCGCTCAGCAGCGCGTCCCATTCGCCGTGCGCCGCCGCGGCATCGCCCAGCTCGTGCCGACGCTTCGCCACGTCCAGGGATGCCGCGACGGTGTCCGGATGCCCGGGCCCGAGCCGACGTGACCGGGAGTCGCGGGCGTGCGCGGCGACCTCCACCGCCGCGGCGGCGGCACCGAGTCCGTCGAGGACGTCGAGCAGCGCCTCCCGGCATTCGACGGTCTGGTCGTGGTCCGGTCCGGGTTCGATGTTCGCTGCGGTCAGCGCCGGTTCCAGGGCGGCACGAGTGGCTTCCGGATCACGATCTCGTTCCGCGTCCGCCATGGTGCGCAGCAACTTGGTCGAGAGGTCGTCGGGGCCGCGCAGGTCGGTGCACCGCGTCGCCATCCGGCGGAGGAAGTCCGCCTGGGCGGCGCCGAGCCCGTGGTCTCCGAGGCTCTGCACCACTTCCCCGACAGCGTCGTGCACCTCGGGCCGGATCAGGTGGTCTCCGAGACCGAGCAGGAACTCGATGTTGGCCCGGAACATCCGATGCCCGGCGGCGTCCGCGTCGGCGACGATCTCGACGAGGCCGTCGGCGATCGTGGTGACGACCGGGCCTCGCTCCGCCTCCGGCAGGTCCTCCCACCGGACGCGGCGCGTGCCCCGGTAGCACCGGATGATGTCTTGCTTCTCGGTGAGCAGCTCCAGGTCGCACAGGACGCGGAGTGCCGCCGACACGTCGTTCGGGCTCGGGTCCACATCGGAGTCCTGGCGCAGGTGGCGCAGCACGGGCTCGCTGGTGATGAGTTCGACCGGGACCCCGTGGTCGTCGATGGCGGACAGGAGATCCGCCAGCCGGCTCGCGAGCGGATCCGTGCGGCTCGCGAGCGCGAGCGCGCTGCGCGTGGGGAAGGCGCTCGGCGAGCCGCCTTCGGCCTGGAACCGCTCGAAGTACTCCTGGTGGCCGATCGGGTTCTGCCGGAGGTAGGCGGCGATCATCGCGAGCGCGAGCGGGTCGTCGCCCCACGTCCGGGAGACGGCCGACATGTCGTCGCTCGTACCGCCGGTTCCCCTCGCCGTCAGGTGCCGCTCCGGATCGATCGGCCCGGGCAGCTCGATCGTCGTGACGTCGGGCAGCACCTCGGCGATCTCGTCCGGTCCGATCCGCGACGTGGCGAGCACTCGACCACCCGCAGGCGGGACCAGTCCTTCGAGGACCTCCGGGCTCGCGATGTCGTGCAACACCACCACCCAGTGGGAAGCGGATGCCGTCAGGTGCTCCAGGAAGCGCACGGCGTCCCGCTCCGGGCCACGACCGGAGCGCAGCCCCAGTTTCGCCGCCGCCGTCGCGTAGGTGGACAGGATCGATTCACGCGATCCGGCCTCCACCCACACCAGCAGGTCCACCTTGCCGGTATTCCAGGCTCGCTCCACCTGGTCGACGACGGTGGCGGTCTTCCCGAATCCGTTGCCGTGGAACAGCGTCGTCCCCGTGGCCAGGAGTCCCGGCTCGTCCACCGCGACCATCGGCACGTACCCGACAGCCTCCGGTGGCACCGCGCCCACTCGCTCCCATTGGCCCAATACGAAAGAATTCGCGCGCGCGTCCATCATCTCGCTCAACACCACACCCACCGGTCGTTCGGAATCCGGTCGATCTTGCCAATCCGCGCCCCGGCGCGGGGGCGAACCCGCACGAGGAGACGCATGCCACGGTGAGCTCCGCGGGTCGGCGGCTGGTCCGCGCGCGCTGAAGGCGCCGGGACGGTGATACCGGAAGCTGTCCTGACCCGGGCACGTCACCCTGCCGGCGGCCCCGCCCCGCACGCGCGCGGCCTTGCGCGGGCCGAGATCACGCCGGGTGCGGACGGTCTCCCACCGGCTCGCCCGGCGCCGTCGGCAGCGCACCCGGTCGGCCCTGTCGTGCCGCACCTGCCGCCGACCATCATTCGAGCGGCACCGCTGGACGTCGGGACCGGCCCGATCGCGGCGGTCGCACGGCGGGGGGAACGATGTCGCGGCGCACGCACGACGACGGCTGGGTCGAGGACGAACTCCAGGACGGATCGCCGATCCGCTACCGGATCCACCTGGACCGGATCTCCGAGATACCTCCGGAAGCACTGCGCGTCCTGACCGATGCGGCCAGGAGCGAGGGCGTGGCGGTCGCCGACTACATCCGCCGCGTCGCCGAGATGCCGAAGCGGGAGCTGCACGTCCACCGAGATCGGATCAGACGCGGCGAAGGCGGCGACGGGCTGGCCCTGCGCTACGAGGCCTGGCTGGAAGCGCGCAGGACGGTCCACGGCGACATGCAGTTCCTGTCGAAGGGCGCGCAGCGCGGCGACCGGCCGTTCTGGCTCTGACCGAGACCCGCGGACGAAGATCGGCGACGCGCGCCGGAGCGGTGCGGCATGATCCACCGGTGTCGATCGGCGCATCGCCGTCAGAGTTTTCGGAGACCTTCCAGGACACGGGCGTAGAGGGTCGTCGTCAGGGCCGGATCGTGGTGGAGGTCGCCGGTCAGGTGGCGGACGTAGCCGGTGCGGGCTGGTTTCGCGAGATCGCCCGGGCAAGGCCGGTTCGGTGCGGATCGTGGTGGTGCCTTCATCCGGGTTCCCGGGATCGTTGGTGGGTTCTGGCCCAGTGACGGGCTTTTCGGGCCACGTCGTTGTCCAGGACGACGTCGCCGCCGCATTGCAGTGGTCCAAGGCGAAGGTCAGCCGCTTCGAGAACGCCGACCAGATCCCCGGCCCCGCCGAAGTCCTCGCGCTCGCCGCCATCTACGGCGTCAACGAGGCGGAACGGGACCAGTACGTCGCGCTATCGCTCCAACACGCCAGCGCGGCTGGTGGCAGAGCTACGGCGACAGCCTGGCGAACAACTTCAGCGAATACGTCGGACTCGATGCGGAAGCCGATCACGTCCACGAATTCGCCGTCGACCTGATCCCCGGATTGCTCCAAACCGAGGGTTACGCCAGCGCGCTCGCTTAAGCTTGGGTGCCGCGCGCAGACGACTCGGTGACCCGCGACCGTGCAAATCTCCGCACGGAGCGCCAGAAGGGGCTACTCGGGGACGACCCCGTGTCCGTGACAGCGGTGATCAACGAAGCCGCGTTGCGCCAGTTGGTGGGCGGCGCCGAGGTCATGCAGGAAAAACACGGACATCTCGTGGAGATGTCGACGCTGCCGAATGTTGAGATTCAGGTGTTGCCCTTCGCCGCCGGAGCAACACCGGCGATGGGATCGCCTTTCATCATCTTGAGCTTCGCTGAACCGGAAGACCCGAACATCGCCTTCTCCGAACACCTGACCGGATGCGTCCACGTGGCAGAACCAGCCGCAGTGGAGTCCGTATAGCCTGAACTTCGGCGCTCTACAGGACATTGCGCTGTCCCCGGAAGCATCGCAGGAGTTCATCCAGTCGATCGCCGGGGAGCTGCGAGCACGATAGGGAGCGGAGCATGGACGCCCCGGACTTCAGCCAGGCGACTTGGCGCAAGAGCACGAGGAGCAACGGCGGCGGCGCGGCGTGCGTCGAGATCGCCTCGGTCCCAGGGTTGACCGGCGTCCGGGACAGCAAGCTGGGCGACACCAGCCCGGTCCTGCCCTTCGGCGAAGCCACTTGGTCGACCTTCCTCACCTCGGTCAAGCTCGGCACCTTCGACCGCTGACGGCTCAAACCCATCCGGGGCCCCGGATGGGCATCGCCCTCTCGCGGCTCGGCTAGGCCGGGGCCACCGCCAGGAAACCAAGAGTCCTGCGCTCAGAGGAGTTCACGTGATCCGGTTGAACAGGCAGACCTCGGACGACTCCGGCCAAGCGGAAGCGGTGTGGCGCAAGAGTTCCCGCAGCGCCCCGAACGGCCAGTGCGTCGAAATCGCCGCACTCCCCGGCCGCACCGCCGTCCGCGACAGCAAACTCGGCGACCAGAGCCCGGTACTCCCCTTCACCACCCCGGCCTGGACCACCTTCCTCACCAACCTCAAAACAGGCACCTACGACCACTGATCACAACCCGCGCGGCCTCGGCACATGCGCCCACCACCGAACGAAAACGCGCACACCACCACCTAAACCCGCAGCTCAAGAAGGGTAAGCCCCGCGCACGCGGGGATGGTCCGTTCGTGGCGTCGGGTCGTTGGATGCCGATGCAGTAAGCCCCGCGCACGCGGGGATGGACCCCACGTCCTGCTCGGCGGGTCGTAGTGCAGTCCTTACTACTTGTAACAAAACTGATCTTGGTGGCACGGTGGTCGTAGGTTGGTCTTGTTGTCGTTGTGGAGGTGTCTGGTG
>NZ_JAIUJZ010000126.1:0-6408 GCF_020176775.1 Saccharopolyspora sp. 6M | reverse complement strand
CGCCCGGCACCAGTGCTGGTCAGAGTGGTTCGCCGGGTGTTCGCGGACTGCGCCGTCCCGGCGCGGTGCGTCACCGGATCGGAGCCAGGATCACGGGTTCGTGCGTTTTCCAGCGCGGACGGATGACGTGGGGTTACCGTGAAGCACACGCCTGGGGGTCACGGGTCGATCCCTTCAGGTGGCTCGCGGAGCGAGCCCAACCGGGCGCTCGCCGGACAACCCCCCCTCGGTCCGGCGAGGCCGCGCCGTAGCCGGGCAACCCCCAGCCCCACTACGGCGCGGCATCCGGTCGGGGGATCTCCCCGTGGCGGTCCCGGCGCAGGGGCGTTCGCCCGCGGGGCCGCTCGCGGCGGATAGCCTTCCCGGCATGACCGACAGCGACCTGGACTCCCTGTTCCTGCGCATCATCGCCGGCGAGATCCCCGCGGACGTCGTCCACGACTCCGAGCGCGTCCTCGCGATCCGCGACATCAACCCGCAGGCGCCCACCCACGTGCTCGTGGTGCCGAAGACCCGCTACCGCAACGCCGCCGAGCTCGCCACCGCCGAGCCGGACCTGCTGGCCGAGCTGGTGCGGGTGGCGGGGGAGATCGCCGAGCGCGAGGGCATCGCCGAATCCGGGTACCGGCTGCTGTTCAACACCAACGAGGACGCCGGGCAGACCATCTTCCACGTGCACCTGCACCTGCTGGGCGGCGAACCGCTCGGCGGCCTCACCGGCGGCCCGATCAAGGGCTAGGACGCCGCCGGGCGGCCGCCGGATCGGCGGCGCAACCGCCTCGCCGGTTGCTCTACCATCGATAGCAGGAACGACGACCGACTTCGCGCGCCGAGCGCAGAAAGCAGGCCCGAACACACGTGGCCGGAATCGCAGCGGGTGGATCCGCCCAGTCCGGACAGCAGCAGTCCAGGGACGACCAGCAGGACCGCGTACCGCAGGACGGGACCGAGCAGGACACGACCGCCCGGAACGGCACGACGCCGACCGGCACCGGCCCGGAACCCGAGCAGTCGAACCTCTCCGCCCAGCACCTGTCCGCGCAGCACGCGCGCGACCGGTCGGTGCAGTCGAAGGTGACGGTCCCGGACAGCGCGGTGCTCGCACTGGTCGGCACCCGCGACGCGAACCTGCGGGTCGTCGAGGAACTCCTCACCGCCGACGTGCACGTGCGCGGCAACGAGGTCACCCTCACCGGCGACCCGGCCGACGTGGCCTTCGGCGAACGGGTGTTCTCCGAGCTCATCACCGTGGTGGACAAGGGCGGCCAGCTCGGGCCGGACGCCGTGCGCCGCGTGGTGGGCATGCTCTCGGCCGACAGCGGTGAGTCGCCCGCCGCGGTGCTCAGCCTCGACATCCTGTCCCGGCGGGGCCGCACCATCCGCCCGAAGACGCTGAACCAGAAGCACTACGTGGACGCGATCGACCAGAACACCGTGGTGTTCGGCATCGGTCCCGCGGGCACCGGCAAGACCTACCTGGCGATGGCGAAGGCAGTGCAGGCGCTGCAGGCCAAGCAGGTCAACCGGATCATCCTGACCAGGCCCGCGGTCGAAGCGGGGGAGCGGCTCGGCTACCTGCCGGGCACGTTGTACGAGAAGATCGACCCGTACCTGCGGCCGCTGTACGACGCGCTGCACGACATGATCGACCCCGAGTCGGTGCCGCGGCTCACCCAGGCGGGCACCATCGAGGTCGCGCCGCTGGCGTACATGCGCGGGCGCACCCTCAACGACGCGTTCATCATCCTCGACGAAGCGCAGAACACCACGCCGGAGCAGATGAAGATGTTCCTGACCCGGCTCGGGTTCGGCTCCCGCATCGTGGTCACCGGCGACGTCACCCAGGTCGACCTGCCCGGTGGGCAGCGCAGCGGCCTGAAGGTCGTCCGGGAGATCCTCGACGGGGTCGACGACGTGCACTTCGCCGTGCTCGACAGCGGGGACGTGGTCCGTCACCGCCTGGTCACCGACATTGTCAACGCCTACGACCGCTGGCAGGCCGAGCAGGACGCGGACTCCGAGCAGTTCCCGCGCCGCTCCGGCCGCGGCGGTCAGTTCCGGGAACACGCATGAGCATCGAAATCGCCAACGAATCCGGGGTCGAGGTCGACGAGGGCACCATCGTGTCCGTCGCCCGCTACGCGCTGGACCGGATGAGCGTCAGCCAGCTCGCCGAGTTGTCCATCGTGCTGGTCGAGCTGAACGTCATGTCCGACCTGCACGAGCGCTGGATGGACCTGCCCGGCCCGACCGACGTGATGGCCTTCCCGATGGACGAGTACGACTCGTCCCGCCGCCCGGACGCGGCCGGTTCCGGGCCCGCGCTGCTCGGCGACATCGTGCTGTGCCCCGCGTTCGCGAAGGACCAGGCCCGCAAGGCCGGGCATCCGCTGATCGACGAACTGCACCTGCTCACGGTGCACGGGGTGCTGCACCTGCTCGGCTACGACCACGCGGAGCCGGAGGAGGAGCGCGAGATGTTCGGGCTGCAGAACCGGATCCTCGCCGACTACCGGACCGCTCGGGACGAGGCCGAGCGGGCCGCCGCGCAGCACGACGCGGACTCCCGCGTGCTGGGAACCGTGGGACTGGACCCGGGCACCGCGCCCGAGGTCCCCCGCGACTGAGGGGGAACGCGCACATGAGTTCGGCCGCACTGCTGGTGTGGGCTGTGCTGCTCGTCCTGGGGGCCGGGGTGTTCGCCGCCGCCGACGCGGCGGTCGGCAGCGCCTCCCGCGCCCGGGTGGAGGAGCTGCTGCGGGAGAACCGCAGCGGGGCCAGGCAGCTGGCGCTGGTGCTGGAGGACCGCCCGCGGCACGTCAACCTGCTGATCCTGCTGCGGCTGGCCTGCGAGCTGGGCGCCACCGTGCTGGTCGCGGTCGTGGTGCTGCGCGTGGTGGAGTCGGACGCGCTGGCGGCGCTGCTCGCGATCGTGATCATGTTGGTGGTCTCGTACGTGCTGGTCGGCGTCGGCCCGCGCACCATCGGCAGGCAGCACCCGTACGGGGTGGGCCTGGTGGTCGCGGCGCCGGTGCGGGTGCTGGCGCGGGTGCTGAACCCGCTGACCCGGCTGCTGATCCTGATCGGCAACGGCCTCACCCCCGGGCGCGGGTTCCGCGAGGGCCCGTTCTCCTCGGAGGTGGAGCTGCGCGAGCTGGTCGACCTGGCCGGGGAACGCGGCGTCGTCGCCGCCGGGGAACGCGAGATGATCCACTCGGTGTTCGAGTTCGGCGACACCATCGCCCGCGAGGTGATGGTGCCCCGCACCGAGATCGTCTGGATCGAACGCGCCAAGTCCGCCCGCCAAGCCCTCGCGCTGTGCCTGCGCTCCGGGTTCTCCCGGGTGCCGGTGATCGGCGACAGCGTGGACGACGTGGTGGGCGTGGTGACGTTGCGCGACCTCACCCAGGCCCTCGCCGACGGCGGCGACCTGAACCAGCCGGGGCCGGAGCTGGGCGAGCTGATGCGCCCGGCGAGCTTCGTGCCGGACACCAAGCGCCTCGACGAGCTGCTCAAGGAGATGCAGCTGTCCCGCAGCCACCTGGCCATCGCCGTCGACGAGTACGGCGGCACCGCGGGCCTGCTCACCATCGAGGACGTGATCGAGGAGATCGTCGGAGAGATCACCGACGAGTCCGACCTGGAGGAGCACCGCCCGATCGAGCACCTGGAGGACGGCACCGTCCGGGTCTCCTCCCGGCTGCCGGTGGAGGACCTCGGCGCGCTGTGCGGGGTGGAGCTGGACGGATCCGAGGTGGAGACCGTCGGCGGCCTGCTCGCCCAGCGCCTCGGCCGGGTCCCGCTGCCCGGTGTCGAAGCCGAGATCGAAGGACTCCGGTTGCGCGCCGAAGGCGGCAAGGACCACCGCGGCCGCATCCGCATCAACGCGCTGCTCGTGCGCCGCGCGAACGGCGAGCCCGCATCGCACCGCGGTGCCGACCAGGAAGGAAGCAGCACCCGTGGCTGAGCAAGCGCCCCCGCAGGAACTGGACGCCGAGGACGCCAAGATCGTGACGCTGGCCCGGTCGGCCCGCGCGCGCACCGGCGCCGCCGAAGGCGCCGCGGTCCGCGACACCGACGGCCGCACCTACGCCGCCTGCACCGTCGAGCTGCCCTCGCTGCGGCTGACCGCGCTGCAGGTGGCGGTGGCCACCGCGGCCGCCAGCGGTGCCGAAGGGCTGGAGGCGGCCGCCGTCGTCACCGATGCCGCCGAGGTCTCCGCCGACTCCGTCGCCGCCGTCCGCGACCTCACCACCGCCGCGCCGGTGCTGCGCGCCGACGCCGCGGGCGAGGTCCGGGGCGTGCTGCGCTGAACACCTGGTGAACGGCCCGCCCGCCGCCTCCGCCGGGGCGGGTGGGCCGCTCACCTCGTCGCCCGGCGACAATGGGCGGGTGAGCAGCACTCCAGATGCCCCCGCCGAACACCGCTCCGGGTTCGCGTGCTTCGTCGGCCGCCCCAACGCCGGCAAGTCCACGCTGACCAACGCGCTGGTCGGTTCGAAGGTGGCGATCACCTCCAGCAAGCCCCAGACCACCCGCCACGCGATCCGCGGGATCGTGCACCGGCCCGACGCCCAGCTGATCATCGTGGACACGCCGGGCCTGCACCGGCCGCGCACCCTGCTCGGCCAGCGGCTCAACGACCTCGTCTACGAGACCTGGTCCGAAGTGGACGTCGTCGGGTTCTGCGTGCCCGCGGACCAGAAGGTCGGGCCCGGCGACAAGTTCATCGCCGAGCAGCTCAAGAAGGTCGCCCGCCGCACCCCGGTGCTCGGCGTCATCACCAAGACCGACCTGGCCACCAAGCAGCAGGTCGCCGAGCAGCTGCTCGCCCTGCAGCAGGTGATGGACTTCGCCGATCTGGTCCCGGTGTCCGCTGTGGACTCCTACCAGATGGACACCCTCGGTGACCTGCTGGTGGGTCACCTGCCGGAAGGCCCGCAGCTGTACCCGGACGGCGAGCTCACCGACGAGCCGGAGGAGACGCTGATCGCGGAGATGATCCGCGAGGCCGCGCTGGAAGGCGTGCGCGACGAGCTCCCGCACTCGCTGGCCGTCCGCATCGAGGAGATGAACCAGCGCGAGGACCGCGACGACCTGGTGGACGTGCACGCGATCGTCTACGTGGAGCGGCAGAGCCAGAAGTCGATCGTGATCGGCCGCAAGGGCGAGCGGCTGCGCGAGGTCGGGTCCAACGCTCGCCAGCACATCCAGAAGCTGCTGGGCAGCAAGATCTACCTGGACCTGCACGTGAAGGTCGCCAAGGACTGGCAGCGCGACCCGAAGCAGCTGCGGAGGCTGGGATTCTGATCCCGCGGAGTTTGACTTCGCAACGGACTGCGCAAGATTTCCCGGATCGGCCGCGGTGGCGAGTTGCGCTCGGGTAATTTCCTGCCCGGCCTCCTCAGAGCGCTGCCATTCCACCCGATCGAAGGATTGTCTCCGTGACCAACCCGTATGGCGGGCCGCCGTCCGGCCCGCAGCCGCAGCAGCCCTACGGGCAACAGCCGTACCCGCAGTCGGGAGGCCAGCCCCAGCAGCCCTATCCGCAGTCCGGCCCGATGCCGCAACAGCCCGCGCCCTACGGCCAGCAGCCCTACGGTCAGCAGCCGTACGGCCAGCCGGGCTACGGGCAGCAGCCCCAGCAGCCGTACGGGCAGCCGGGCTACGGCTACGGGCACCCCGGGCCGTTCTCCGAGTGGGGGACCCGGGTGCTGGGGTACCTGATCGACGGGGCGCTCGTCGGCGTGCCCTACCTGATCGTCTACGGGATCACCTTCGCGAGCGTCATGGGCTCCGCTTCGTCGATCACCACCGAAGCCGAAGCGCTGTCCATGATCAGCACCGTGTACACGGTCCTCGGGATCTTCGGGCTGATCGCGATGGCGTTCAACATCTGGAACCTCTGCTACAAGCGCGGGACCACCGGGCAGACCATCGGGCAGAAGATCGTCAAGATCAAGACCGTCAGCGAGGAGACCGGGCAGCCCCTCGGCTTCGGCGGCGCGTTCCTGCGCCAGCTCTGCCACATCCTGGACGGGCTTCCCTGCTCGATCGGCTTCCTCGCCCCGCTGTGGGAGCAGAAGAACCAGACCTGGGCCGACAAGATCGTCAAGTCCGTCGTCGTCCCGGCCGACCCCGCGCCGACCAGCGGCTACCCGCAGCAGCCCGGCTACCCGGCGCAGTCCGGTTACCCGCAGCAGGGCGGTTACCCCCAGCAGGGCGGTTACCCGGGCCAGCAGCAGCCCGGTTACCCGCAGCAGCCGCCGCAGCAGTGGTGAGCATCGAGTGAGCGGGCTGCTGCGAGCGGCCACCTCCCCGCTTCGTCGCGGGGGGGCGGGGGCCGCCCCCCCCCCCGGGGCGGGGATTGAGAGGAAAAGCCGGGGGGCCCCGGCCCGCGGGCAACCG
>NZ_JAIUJZ010000125.1:0-10559 GCF_020176775.1 Saccharopolyspora sp. 6M | reverse complement strand
CTCCCTTGGGGGGGTTGCCGGGCTAACCCGCGGCGGCCCTCGGGGGGGGGGGGCGCGCCCCCCCCCCCCCCCCGGCGCCCCCCCCGCCCCCCCCGCCGGGGGGGGGGGGCGGGGGCGCTCGGCTTGGTGCTGAGCGCCGGACTCGTCCCGCTGCCCTGCCCGCTGCTGTTCCTCACCGGCTTCGACTGCCCGTTCTGCGGCGGCAGCCGGATGCTCGGCGCGCTGCTGCACGGCGACCTGGCGCGCGCCGTCGACCTGAACGCCTTCGCCCTGGTGCTCGTGCTGCCGGTGGCGGTGCTGTTCCTGATCGCCTCGGCGCGCCAGGAGGTCCGCGGCATCCCGTCGCCCTGGCTGGTCGGCCGCCCCGGCCGCTGGGCGGCGAACGCGGTGCTGGCCGCCGCCGTGGTGTGGGGCGTGGTGCGCAACCTCCCCGGTTTCGAGGCGCTGCGGGCCTGATCCCGCGGGCACCCGGCGTTCCGGCCGGACGCTCACCCGGAGCAGCCGGGTCGCCCGGTAGTGGGACGATGGCGGGGTGAGCCTCTACCGGGATACCGGCGTCGTGCTGCGGGTCCACAAGCTGGGTGAGGCCGACCGGATCATCACCCTGCTCACCCGCCGCTTCGGCAAGGTGCGCGCCGTCGCCAAGGGCGTGCGCCGCACCACCTCGCGCTTCGGTGCCCGGGTCGAACCCTTCTGCCACGTGGACGTGCAGCTGCACACCGGGCGCACCCTCGACGTGATCACCCAGGTGCAGACGCTGGACGCGTTCGGCGTGCACATCGTGGACGACTACCAGCGCTACACCGCGGGCTGCGCCGTGCTGGAGACCGTGGACCGGCTCGCCGCCGAGGAAGGCGAACCGGTGCTGCGGCTGTACCTGCTGGTCACCGGCGCGCTGCGGGCGCTGTCCGGGCGGGAGCGGGACCCGTCGCTGGTGCTCGACGCGTTCCTGCTGCGCGCCATGTCCTACGCGGGCTGGGCCCCCGCGCTCAGCGAGTGCGCGCGCTGCGGGGAGGCGGGCCCGCACGCCGCGTTCAACGTGCAGGGCGGCGGTGCGATGTGCGTGAACTGCCGCCCCACCGGCTCGGCGCGCCCCGCGCAGCAGACGCTGCCGCTGCTCGAAGCGCTCATGCACGGCGACTGGCCGGCCGCCGAGCGGACCACCGAGCAGGTGCGCCGGGAGGGCAGCGGGCTCGTCGCCGCGCACCTGCAGTGGCACCTGGAGCGGCAGCTGCGCTCGTTGCCGCTGGTGGAGCGCCAGGAACACCGCCCGGTGGTGCCCGAGCTCATCCGCGAACGCGCGGCCGCGGTGGACGAGGAACCCACCGCCGAGGAAACGACCGCTGCCGGATCGGCCGCAGCGGAATCAGCCGCAGCGGAGTCGGCCGTCGGGGAACCGGTCGCTGGGGAGTCGGCCGCAGCGGATCCCGTCCACCGGGCCACCGCGATCCCGGGAACGGCGGACGGGGCCACCGGTTGATCGTGCGCAGCTGGCGCCCCCGGGACGCCGAAGCGGTGCACCGGATCTGCGTGGCCACCGGCGACGGCGGCGAACCCGTGCACCACATCCTGCGGGAGCCCGACCTGGTCGCCCACGTCTTCGCCGACCCCTACCTGCTGCTGCACCCCGAACTGGCCTTCGTCGTGGAAGGCCGCGGCACCGTGCTCGGCTACGTCGTCGCCGCGCTGCACACCGAGGAGTTCTACGCGCGCTGGCAGCTGGAGTGGGCACCGCGGTTCGCCGCCAGCCACCCCTCCTCGCGGGTGGTGGACGGCCGCGACGCGGACAGCCAGCTGCGCGCGTTCCTGCACCGGCCGCGGCTGATGCTGCCCGCGCAGCTGGACCGGTTCCCCTCGCACCTGCACATCAACCTGGTCGCCGGAGTCCGCGGGCAGGGCATGGGAAAGCGGTTGATGCAGGCGGTGTTCCAGCAGCTGGCGCGCGCCGGATCACCGGGCGTGCAGCTCGGCGTGAACCCGAGCAACACCCGGGCGCAAGCGTTCTACCAGCGAATCGGGATGGTCCGGCTGCCGTCGGACACCCGGCTCGAAGTCCGCTACGGGACACCACTGAACGGGTGACATGCGGGTCCGGGAGAATGGGCGCCCGGCCGCAGAGCAAAGGAGAAGGCACACATGCTGCGACGCCGTGGACGCGGTAGCGACGACCCGAGCGTGAAGGCGCCTGCCCCGCACGCTTCCGGTGCGACCCCGCCCGCCCTGCCGCCCGAGCTGGTGCCGCGGCACGTGGCCATCGTGATGGACGGCAACGGTCGCTGGGCCAACGAACGCGGACTGCCCCGGGTCGAGGGGCACAAGCGGGGCGAGCAGGTCGTGCTGGAGCTCGCCAGGGGTGCCATCGAGATCGGCGTGAAGTGGCTGTCGCTGTACGCCTTCTCCACCGAGAACTGGAAGCGCAGCCCGGAGGAGGTCAAGTTCCTCATGGGCTTCAACCGCGACGTCATCGCCCGGCGCGTCGACGAGCTCGACGAGCTCGGCGTGCGGGTGCGCTGGGCCGGTCGCAAGCCGCGGCTGTGGCGCAGCGTCGTGAACACGCTCCAGGCCGCGGAAGAGCGCACTCGTGGCAACGAAGTCATGAACTTGACCATGTGCGTGAACTATGGTGGCCGGGCCGAGGTGGGCGACGCCGCTCGTGAGATCGCCCGGCTGGCCGCCGCAGGCAAGATCAATCCAGAGAAGGTGGACGAGCGGACCGTGTCCCGGCACCTCTACCAATCGGAGATGCCCGACGTCGACCTGTTCATCCGGCCGTCCGGGGAGCAACGCACTTCCAACTTCCTGCTCTGGCAGTCCGCATACGCCGAATTGGTGTTCCAAGACACCCTGTTCCCCGACGTGGATCGTCGCCACCTGTGGCGCGCGTGCGAGCAGTACGCACGCCGCGACCGGCGCTTCGGCGGCGCCGTCGATCGTGCCGCGCAGGACGAGAGCACCACTGAAACCGCCCAGGAGGGCATCTCATGACCCAGGAGGCCGCCACTACCGCGGAACTGCTGACCGCGGCGAAAGAGGCGCTGGAGACCTACCACGAGGTGAACGTCGACGACGACGGCGCGTTGACGCTGCGGCACGGCGACGTGCCGTGCGCGGTGCAGGCGATGCAGCTCGCCGAGGGCCTGACCGTGCTGAGCCTGACCTGCGTCGTGGCGTGGGACCTGCCGCTGGACGAGAAGCTGGCGCAGTCGGCCGCGGAACGTGCCGGGCAGGGCCTGTTCGGCACGCTCGGCGTGGTGCGCACCGAGCGCGGCATGGACGTGACGCTGCGCTACGCGTTCCCCGCCGAGGGCATGGAGCAGCAGCCGCTGGGCACGCTGCTGATGCTGGTCGTGTCGACCGCGTCGCAGCTGCGCGGTGAGCTGCTCACCGAGGTCGAAGAGGACACCCCGGCCGCCGACTGAACCGCCGTACCGCGCACGCCCCCCCTGGAACCGCGCCGGTTCCGGGTGGGGCGTCGTGCTGCGCGGGGTGGTTCGGCCGACACGCGGGCGGCGAGTCGGCGCCGGGCGGCCCGGACTTCGCCGGATACGGCCGAACCCGGGTGATCCGGGATGAACCGCGCCACCGGAGATCACCTCCCGTCGCCGATCCGCGGGCCGGAACGGGTGATCGGCCGCCCGAGCGGGTGGGAACCGGTGGTCCCGGGGCCAGGACAGGTGGCAACGATGGTCATGTGCGGCTGGCACGATGAGCCGGTGACCACGACCCTCCGCCCGGGGAGCGACCCGGGGAGTCCGAGCGGTGGTCCGGTGCGGCGCCGCCGGGTCACCTCGATGGAAGTGCTGTGCGCGCTGCTGCTGCTCGCGCTGCTGTTCCAGGCGCAGCTCAGCGCGCTGCTGGACGTGCCGGGGCTGCGCACCGGATCGACCGTGTTCGTCGCGGTGTGCGTGCAGGCGCTGCCGTTCCTGGTGCTCGGCGTCCTGATCAGCGGGGCGATCGCCGCGTTCGTGCCGCCGAGCGCGCTGCGCAGGATGCTGCCCCGGCGCCCCGGCGCCGCGGTGCCGGTCGCCGGGCTGGCCGGGGTGGCGCTGCCCGGGTGCGAGTGCGCCTCCGTGCCGGTGGCCCGCCGGTTGATGCAGCAGGGCATCGCACCCGCCGCGGCGCTGGCGTTCCTGCTCGCCGCGCCTGCGGTGAACCCCATCGTGCTGGTCTCGACCGCGGTCGCGTTCCCCGGTGACCCGATGATGGTGCTCGCCCGGTTCCTCGGGTCGCTGCTGACCGCGTGCGCGATGGGCTGGCTGTGGCTGCGCGTGGGCAAGGCCGAGTGGATCGCCGACCGCGTGCTGCGGCGGGCCGAGCGGCGCGCACCGGGCGGTGCGGGCCGGTGGGCGCTGTTCGCCGAGACCGCCCGGCACGACCTGGTCGAAGCCGGCGGCTTCCTGGTGCTCGGCGGGCTCACCTCCGCGGTGTTCAACGTCCTGGTCCCGGCGGAGTGGACGAGCTCGCTGGGCGGGCAGCTGGTGCTCGGCGTGCTGGTGATGGCGGTGCTCGCGGTGGTGCTGGCGCTGTGCAGCGAGGCGGACGCGTTCGTCGCCGCCGCGATGGCCGGGATGCCGCTGATCCCGAAGCTGGTGTTCCTGGTCGTGGGGCCCGCCGTGGACATCAAGCTCATCGCCCTGCAGGCGGGCACCTTCGGGCGGTCCTTCGCCCTCCGGTTCGCCCCGTTGACGTTCGTGGTCGCCGTCGCCAGTTCGGTGCTGGTCGGCCTGCTGCTGCTGGGAGGCGCGTGATGCGGCGCGAAACGCAGAACCTGCTGCTGGTGCTGCTCGGCGGCGCCCTGCTCAAGATCGCGCTCACCGGGACCTACCTGCGCTACGTCAAACCGGCGCTGTTCCCGTGGCTGATCGGCACCGGGGTGGTGATGGTGCTGCTGGCCGCCGTCGCCATCGTGCGCGACATCCGGGCGGCGCGGGCCAGGGCGCGGGCGGACGACCCGTTCGCCGCCCCGCCCGAACCGCACGAGCCGGCCGAGCACGCCGCGCACGAGTACCGCGACCGGAGCCCGTGGATGCTGCTGCTCCCGGTGTTCGCGATCTTCCTGGTCGCCCCGCCCGCGCTGGGCGCCGACTCCATCGGCCGCGGCCAGCAGACCGCGGCACCCGAGCGGCCCACCGGGGCGAGCGCCCTGTTCGACGAGCTGCCGCCGGGGCCGGCACCGGAGCTGAGCGTCTCGGAGTTCATCACCCGCGTCGTGTGGGACGGCAGCGGTGCGCTGGAGCAGCGGGCCGTGCGGCTGCGCGGCTTCGTGGTGCACCCGGCGGACGGCCCGGCGCGGACCCAGCTCGCGCGGATGCGGATCAGCTGCTGCGCGGCCGACGCCTCACCGGTGCTGATCGACCTGGCCGGACCCGCCGCGAACGCGCTCGCGACCACCCCGCAGGACAGCTGGATCGAGGTGACCGGCACGCTGCGGGCGGGCAGCGCGACCGAGGCGAACGGCCAGGTGCCGACCTTCGACATCACCGGGGCCCGCGGCATCCCGGCGCCGGACGACCCCTACGAGTACTGAGCGGGGCTCACTCGGCGGCGCACTCCGGGCACACGCCGATGATCTCGACGGTGTGACCCACGTTCGAGAAGCCGTGCTCGCCCGCGATCCGCTCCGCCCACGCCTCCACCGGCGGGTCCGCGACCTCCACGGTCCGGCCGCAGTGCCGGCACACCAGGTGGTGGTGGTGCTCGGCGGAGCAGCGGCGGTAGATCGCCTCGCCCGAGTCGGTGCGCAGCACGTCGATCTCGCCAGCGTCGGCCAAGGTCTGCAAGGTGCGGTAGACGGTGGTCAAGCCGATGCCCTCGCCGCGGCGCCGCAACTGCTCGTGCAGGTCCTGCGCCGACCGGAAGTCGTCGACCTCGCTGAGCAGGCGGGAGACCGCCGCTCGCTGCTTGGTTGCCCGCAGGCCCGGCACGCCGGCCGCGGAACGCTCACCGGTGGTCACGCTGTCTCCGTTTCCTCGTTCTCGGGGGCCGGACGTGCGCCGCGTCCGCGCGGACGGGTTCCGGAGAGCTCCTCCGCGTGCGTGGCGGCGTCCACGACGATGTGCGCCAGGTGCTCGTCGACCAGGCGGTACACGACCTCGCGCCCGTGCCGCTCCCCGTGCACGACCCCCGCGGACTTCAGCACCCGCAGGTGCTGGCTGATCAGCGGCTGGGTGACGCCGAGCGCCTCCACCAGCTCGTGCACGCACCGCTCGGCCGTGCGCAGCTGCAGCACGATCGCGATGCGCACCGGCGCGGCCAGCGCCCGCAGCAGCTCCCCGGCTTCGACCAGGGTCTGCTGGTCGTGCACCGGGACCAGGCGCGGCGCCTCGCGCTCCGGCGAGTGCACGTGCTCCTCGGCGCGATCCGGGTGGCCGCTCGCCGTCCCGGCCGCCGACGCGATCTCGACCGGCTCGGAGCCGGTCGATCCGGCGAGGGGATCGGGGCTGACGGCGGGCATGGTGTCCTTTCCGGCGTGCCTGGAGTGCTGCCGCACCGGCGGTCCGGTCGGCGGTGCTGCTGCGGAGGACGCGTCCCGCGCGGGGCGCGGCGGTGCCCTCTGCCACGGCCCATCCTACGGGTCGGGCGAAACGGGTAGGCACCTCGCGGGAGCGGCCCGGGGCGGGCGCGATCCCGCCAGCGCAGCACCGCTGACCGCACCGGACGGGTGACCGGGACCGTCCCGCGGCGCGCGGGAGGCGGGTGGGGCCGCCGGTGCGAGCGACCTCATCGGTACGCTGGGAAACCCCAGGAACGGGACGCGTGCGCAGGTGCGGCCTGCGCAGCATCGGAGATCGTCGGAAGCCGGACTCCGATGCCGGGAGGACCTCACCGACCCCGGGGAGGTGCAGGCCCCGGAGCCCCCGACCGGAACGAGCGGCGGGGACCGGCGCAGCGCCGCCGGGCCCGCTCGCAGATGGAGCCCTCGCCGAGCCCGACCTGCGCGGTCGAGCCTCGGCCCGAAGCAATCGTCGAGTCCCTCGACCTGAGATTCCGGAGTGACCGTGCCCGCCGATCAGATCGACACGATCGTCAACCTGTGCAAGCGCCGTGGCTTCGTCTTCCCGTCCGGGGAGATCTACGGCGGTACGAAGTCGGCGTGGGACTACGGGCCGCTCGGCGTCGAGCTCAAGGACAACATCAAGCGCCAGTGGTGGAAGTCCATGGTGCAGGGCCGCGACGACGTCGTCGGCCTCGACTCCTCGGTGATCCTGCCCCGCGACGTGTGGGTCGCCTCCGGCCACGTCGGGGCGTTCCACGACCCCCTGGTCGAGTGCACCTCCTGCCACCACCGCTTCCGCGGCGACCACCTGGTGGAGGAGTTCGCCGAGCGCACCGGCAAGGAGATCGCCGAGGGCGACCTGTCCCAGATCCCCTGCCCGAACTGCGGCAACCGCGGCCAGTTCACCGAGCCGCGCGAGTTCAACATGATGCTCAAGACGTTCCTCGGCCCGGTCGAGAGCGACGAGGGCATGCACTACCTGCGCCCCGAGACGGCGCAGGGCATCTTCGTGAACTTCGCGAACGTGATGACGACCGCGCGCAAGAAGCCGCCGTTCGGCATCGGCCAGATCGGCAAGTCGTTCCGCAACGAGATCACGCCCGGTAACTTCGTGTTCCGCACCCGCGAGTTCGAGCAGATGGAGATGGAGTTCTTCGTCGAGCCGGGCGAGGACGAGCAGTGGCACCAGTACTGGATCGACGCGCGCACCGACTGGTACGTGGACCTCGGTGTGGACCGCGACAACCTGCGGCTCTTCGAGCACCCGAAGGACAAGCTGTCGCACTACTCGAAGCGCACCGTCGACATCGAGTACCGCTTCCGCTTCGCGGGCAGCGAGTGGGGTGAGCTGGAAGGCATCGCCAACCGCACCGACTTCGACCTCACCACGCACTCGAACCACTCGGGCGTGGACCTGTCGTACTTCGACCAGGCCAGCAACTCCCGCTACCGTCCCTACGTGATCGAACCGGCGGCGGGCGTGGGACGTCCGATGATGGCCTTCCTGGTGGACGCCTACCACGAGGACGAGGCGCCGAACGCCAAGGGCGGCGTGGACAAGCGCACCGTGCTGAAGCTGGACCGCAGGCTGGCGCCGGTGAAGGCCGCGGTGCTGCCGCTGTCCCGCAACGCCGAGCTGTCGCCGAAGGCGAAGGACCTGGCCGCGCAGCTGCGCCGGAACTGGAACATCGAGTTCGACGACGCCGGTGCGATCGGCCGCCGCTACCGCAGGCACGACGAGATCGGGACCCCGTTCTGCGTGACGGTGGACTTCGACTCGCTGTCCGACCACGCGGTGACGGTCCGCGAGCGCGACACCATGTCCCAGGAGCGGGTGGCGATGGACAAGCTGGAGGAGTACCTCGCCGTCCGCCTCATCGGCTGCTGAGCGGCCCCGGCACCGGAACGAGCCCATGACTGAGACCGGTACCGCCCCCCGTGGTTCCAGCACCGGCCGGGTGCTGCGCCGCACCGTGCTCGGTGCGGTGCTGATGGTGCTGCTGCTGCTGGGCGGTACCGGTTTCCGCGTGTGGCAGGTGGCGCGCAGCGACGACCGCCGCCCGGTGGACATGATCGTGGTGCTGGGCGCGGCCCAGTACCACGGCAAGCCCACCCCGGTGCTGCGCGCGCGGCTGGAGCAGGCCCTGGAGCTCTACGAGCAGGGCCTGACCGAGCACGTGGTGACCGTCGGCGGCAGCCAGGTCGGCGACGAGTACACCGAGGCGGAGACGGGCCGGCTGTGGCTGGCCGAGCAGGGCGTGCCCGAGAACAAGATCACCGACGTGGAGACCGGGGCGGACACCCTGGGCAGCATGAAGGCGGTCGCGACCTTGGCGCGGGAACGCGGCTGGAGCTCGGCGCTGATCGTCAGCGACCCGTGGCACTCGTTGCGCGCCCGCACGATGGCCGGTGATTTCGGGTTGGACGCGTGGGCGTCGCCGACCCGCTCGGGGCCGATGGTGCAGACCCGGGCGACGCAGTTCCACTACATCTTCCGGGAGACCGGTGGCCTGCTGTACTACCGGTTGACGCACGCCCCGGCCGAGGTCCTCAGCGACCGCTTGAGCTGACCCGGCGTTCACCGGCCGTTGCCGCCGCGTTCCGGCTGGCAGGGCGGGGGTAGGCCGTAGGCTGGGCGCGGTGAACGACTTGTGCCCCGGCTACGACGAGCACGACCTGGCCCGGTCGGCCCCCGAAGCGCCGAAGGCGGCCTTCCCCGGCGCGCACCGGGAGGCGCGCAGCCCGTTCGCCCGGGACCGGGCGCGGGTGCTGCACTCGGCCGCGCTGCGCAGGCTGGCCGGGAAGACGCAGGTGATGGGCCCGGAAGAAGGCGATGTGCCGCGCACCCGGCTGACGCATTCGCTGGAGGTCGCGCAGATCGGCCGCGGCATCGCGGTGACCCTGGGCGCGGACCCGGACCTGGTGGACACGGCCGGGTTGGCGCACGACATCGGTCATCCGCCGTTCGGGCACAACGGCGAGCAGGCGTTGGACGAGCTCGCGGGCGCCTGCGGCGGGTTCGAGGGCAACGCGCAGACCTTGCGGATCCTGACCAGGTTGGAGCCGAAGCTGCCGGGCGAGCCGGGTGCGGGCAGCGGGCTGAACCTGACCCGGGCCTGCTTGGACGCGGCGACGAAGTACCCGTGGCCGCGCCGGCCGGGGCAGGTGAAGTTCGGCGCCTACCCGGACGACCTGGCGGTGTTCGACTGGATGCGGCAGGGCGCGGTGGGAGAACGCCGCTGCCTGGAGGCGCAGGTCATGGACTGGGCCGACGACGTTGCCTATTCGGTGCACGACGTGGAGGACGGGGTGCACTCGGGCCGCATCTCGCTGCACGAGCTGTCCCGGCCGGAGGAGCGCTCGGAGATCGTGCGGCTGGCGGCGAAGCACTTCTGGGCGGACGGCGATGCGGGTGAGCTGGACGCGGCGGCGGGTGGGCTGGCGGTGCTGCCCGCGGTGGCCGCGGTCGCCGACTACGACGGCACCTTGGCCGCGCAGGTGGCGTTGAAGCGGTTGACCAGCGAACTCGTCGGCCGGTTCACCTCGGCGGCGGTGACGGGCACCGTGGAGGCGTTCGGCGCCGGGCCGTTGACCCGGTACGCGGCGGACGTGGTGGTGCCGCGCGAGGTGGCGGCCGAGGTGGCGGTGCTCAAGGCGGTGGCGGTGCACTTCGTGCTCAGCGATCCGCGCCGGTTGCGGATGCAGGAGCGGCAGCGGGAGCTGCTGGCGGAGCTGGTCGCGGTGCTGGCGGCGCGAGCCCCGGAGTCGCTGGACCCGGCGTTGGCCCCGGCGTGGTCGGCGGCGTCGGACGATGCGCAGCGGTTGCGGGTGGTGCTGGACCAGGTGGCGTCGTTGACCGATGCGCAGGCGGTGTCCTGGCATGCACGCCATGTACACAGAGACACCAAGTCTGTGTGAAATAGGTCCGATCGGGGGGTGCGTACGCCCGGTCGTCCGGCATAGTGTTCACGCAGCGTGTGGGGGGGGGGGGGGGGGGGGGGGGGGCGCGGGCGGGGGCGGGGGGGGGGGCCGGGGGGGGGGGGCGGCGCGCGGCGGGCGCGCG
>NZ_JAIUJZ010000124.1:0-6515 GCF_020176775.1 Saccharopolyspora sp. 6M | reverse complement strand
CACCCCCCCCACCCCTGTTCTTTTTCCCGGCGGCGGGGGGGGGGGGGCCCCCCGCGGGGGCCCCCCCCCCGGGGCCCCCCGGGGGGGGGGGCCGCCCCCCCCCCCCCCCCCCCCCCCCCGACTTGCTGTGCAGGTGGCGCGACCCCCGACCCGTCCCCGCGCCGCAAGGAGAGCCTCGATGCCGAACCGGCACTACATCCAGAAGCTCGTCGTCGACGGCGAGCCCTACGTGAACACCGACAACCTCGCGGACTGGGTGAACGACCTGCGCTGGCGCGACCCCGAAGCGCGCCGGGCGGCCGAGTACATCGCGCAGGAACTGCGCCTCATGGGCTTGTCGGACATCGAGGAATCCGTCAGCTAGCCGGACCCGCGAGGGCGGCCGAAGCGCGGCGACCGCACCGCGGCGATTCCGCCCGCGGTCGCGACGACGCCGTCCCGCGAGGGATCGCCGGCCGAGGTCGGTCGCTCCGCCGCCGGCGAACGCGTTCGCAGCGGCGGGCGCTGGAAGTCGCCAGGACCGGCCCGCGGCCCGCGCGGAGTGGCAGACTCGGCGGGGGAGATCCTCCCCGAACCGCCGCCGCGCCGAACGGAGCCCACCCGGCCGTGACCGAGCACCTCGACTTCAGCCTGGCCCTGCACCACCGGCTCGCCCCCGCGCCGGACCGATCGTTCACCTGGTCCCCGTACTCGGTGGCCAGCGCGCTCGGCCTGGCCACCGCGGCCGCGGCGGGCGACACCCGGGACGAACTGCTGACGGCACTGCGCGCCCCCGATCCGGAAGCCGTGCGCGGGGCGCTGTCCCCGGCCGCGGAGCTGTCCGCGACCGGCTCGGCGGAAGCGCCGGTGCTGGCGGTCGCCAACACGCTGTGGGCGCACGACGGGCTCCCGGTGCGCGAGGAGTTCCTGCGCACCTTGGGGCAGTGGCCCGGCAGCGCCGTCCGCACCGCCCCGTTCCGCGACGACCCCGACGGCGCCCGGCGGCTGATCAACGCCGACGTGGCGGAGACGACGCGCGACCTCATCCCGGAACTGCTCGACCCGGGCGCCGTCGACCCCGAGACGGTCGCCGCCCTGGTCAACGCGCTCTACCTGAAGGTGTCCTGGCGGGAGGCCTTCGACGCGAAGCGGACCGCCGAGCAGCCGTTCCACGCGCCCGGCGGGCAGCGGGCGGTACCGACGATGACCACCACCCGCAGCCTCGGGTACGCCGCGGCCGGCGGCTGGCAGGCGATCGCGCTGCCCGCCGCGGGCGGAGCGGAGGCCGTGGTCCTGCTGCCCGACGAGGACCTCGCCACCGCGGAACCGGAGCTGAGCGCCGCCGACCTGGACGCACTGCTGGCGCAGCGCCGCGACCAGCGGGTGGAGCTGTTCCTGCCGCGCTTCGACGTCACCGCGGAAGCGGAGCTCACCGAACCGCTCGGTGCGCTCGGCGTGCGCACCGCGTTCACCCCGGGCGCGGACTTCAGCGCGCTCACCGAGGCACCGCTGAAGATCTCGGCGATCGTGCACCAGGCGGTGCTGCGCGTGGACGAGGCCGGGCTGGAAGGCGCGGCGGCGACCGCGGCGATGATGCGGCTGACCGCGATCGTCCGCGAACCCGACCCGATCCGGGTGCGGGTGGACCGCCCGTTCCTGTTCCTGGTCCGCCACCGCGAATCCGGTGCGGTCTACTTCCTCGCCCGCGTCACCGACCCGTCCTGACCCGGAGGTGGACGGCGCTTCCGCTTCGGGGAGGCGCCGTTCACCTGCGCGCTGTCACGTTCCGGGTCGCTCGCCCGTCCCGGTGGTGGATCGCCCGCATCCGGCGGGCGGGGACCACCGGGAGTGATCATGCCGCGGATCGAACGCCTGCCCGCTCGGCGGGTGGGACTGCTGACGAAGCTCGCCTACCGCTACGCCCGCCGCCGCTTCGGTGCGGTGCCGGACCCGATGGCGGTGCTCGCGCACCACCGGGGCCTGCTGCTGGCGTCCTGCACCGCGGAACTGGCGGTGGACCGGGCGGCGCGGGTGCTGCCGGCGAGCCTGCGGGAGCTGGCCGTGTTCCGGACCGCGACCCGCATCGGCTGCTCGTGGTGCGTGGACTTCGGCACGATGCTGCAGCGCGACGAGGGGCTGGACGTGGCGCGGCTGCGGGAGATCGACGACCACCGCACCTCGCCGCGGTTCACCGAACTGGATCGGCTGGTCGTGGAGTACGCGGACGCGATGACCGAGCTGCCGGTGCGGGTGACCGACGAGCAGGTCGCGGAGCTGGACCGCAGGCTCGGCCACCGGGGACTGCTGGAGCTGACCTACCTGATCGCGCTGGAGAACCAGCGGACCCGCATGAACCACGCGCTGGGCCTCACCGCGCAGGGCTTCGCCTCCGGCGAGGCGTGCCGGGTGCCGATGCCGTGAGGCGCGGGCCGGGTCCCCGTCCGGCGGCGCGGCCCTCGATCAGGAATCGAAGGCGGCCGGGTCGAGGTGCGCCAGCTTGTCCGGGCTCACCAGGTCGTGCAGCTCCGCGATCCGGTCGCCGGCCACGGTGAACACCAGCACCCGCCGGAACGAGGTGCGCCCGGTCGGATCGTCCGGGTCGCCCGGCACGAACACGCCGAGATCGCCGTTGACCAGCACCGGGAACGATCCGGCGAGCGAGGCGGTGCCGTACTTGGCCACCAGCCCCAGCAGGAACCGGGAGATCTTGTCCGCGCCCACGACGGGCCGCCGGGCGGTGGACGCCTGCCCGCCGCCGTCGCCGTAGAGCGCCGCCCGTGGGTGCAGCAGCCGGGTCAGCTCGGCCACGTCACCGCTGGTCACCGCGGCCATGAACCGGTCGACGACCTCCTGCTGCCGGGGTAGCGGCGCGCGCGGCGGGGTGCCCTCGGCCAGGGACCGCCGCGCCCGGGACGCGTACTGGCGGGCGGTGGCGGCCGGGCAGCCGAGCAGGTCGGCGATCTCGCCGAACGGCACCTGGAACCCGTCGTGCAGCACGAACGCGAACCGCTGCTCGGCGGGCAGTTCGTGCAGCAGCCGCAGCGCCGCCATCCGCAGTTCCTCGCGGCCGGTCACCACGTCCTGCGGGTCGGGCGCGCCCAGCGGGCTCACCACCGGTTCGGGCAGCCACGGCCCCACGTACCGCTCCCGCCGGTGCGCGGCGGAGCGCACCTTGTCCAGGCAGAGCCGGCCGACGACGGTGCTCAGCCAGGCGCCGAGGTCGCGGATCTCACCGGGTTCGCGGGCCAGCCGCAGCCAGGCCTCCTGCACCGCGTCCTCGGCGTCGGCGAGCCCGCCGGTGAGCCGGTAGGCGAGCGCGACCAGCCGCGCTCGGTGGGCGTCGAACTCGGCGGCGAGCTCCGGACCGGCGTTGGTCATGCGCCGATTGTGCGCCCCGCGGGGACACCCGTCGGTGTGTCGTGCGCGACGCCTAGACTGGCCGGGTGGCTGGAAGGATCCGAGATAGCGATGTCGCCGAGGTACGTGACCGCATCCGGATCGACGAGGTCGTCGGCGAATACGTGGCGTTGCGCAACGCCGGCGGCGGTGCTCTGAAGGGCTTGTGCCCGTTCCACGACGAGAAGACCCCGTCGTTCAACGTGCGCCCGAGCCACGGCACCTTCCACTGCTTCGGCTGCGGTGAGGGCGGCGACGTCATCGCCTTCCTCATGAAGTCCGAGCACCTGGGTTTCGTCGAATCCGTGGAGCGGCTGGCCGACCGGGCCGGGCTGCAGCTCACCTACGAGGGCGGGACGCCGGGCCCGAAGCGGGACCGCGGCACCCGCGCGCGGATGGTGGAGGCGCACCGCCTCGCCGCCGAGTTCTACGCCGAGCACCTGCGTTCGCCGGAGGCGCTGCCGGGCCGCGAGTACCTCGCCGAGCGCGGTTTCGACGAGGCCGCCGCGACCCGCTTCGGCTGCGGTTTCGCCCCGTCCGGCTGGGACAAGCTGACCAAACACCTGCTGGCCAAGGGCTTCGAGCTCGACGAGCTGTACAAATGCGGCCTGTCGAAGGAGGGCAGGCGCGGCCCGCTGGACCGGTTCCACCGCAGGCTGCTGTGGCCGTTGAAGGACCTGGCCGGGGACGTGGTCGGTTTCGGTGCGCGCCGCATCCACGACGACGACCCGATCGAGGCGAAGTACGTCAACACCTCTGCCACCCCGATCTTCAACAAGTCGCAGGTGCTGTTCGGCATCGACCTGGCCAAGCGGGAGATCGCGAAGCGGCACCAGGCGGTGGTCGTCGAGGGCTACACCGACGTGATGGCGATGCACCTGGCGGGCGTGCCGACGGCGATCGCGTCCTGCGGTACGGCGTTCGGCGACGACCACATCTCGGTGCTGCGGCGGCTGATGATGGACGACAACGCGTTCCGCGGCGAGGTCATCTTCACCTTCGACGGGGACGCGGCCGGGCAGAAGGCGGCGCTGAAGGCCTTCGACGGCGAGCAGCAGTTCGCGACCCAGACCTACGTGGCGATCACTCCGGACGGCATGGACCCGTGCGAGCTGCGCCAGGCCAGCGGCGACACCGCGGTGCGGGACCTGGTGGCGCGGCGCAAGCCGCTGTTCGAGTTCGCGATCCGCAGCCTGCTCACCGAGTACGACCTCGATTCGGTGGACGGCCGGGTGGAGGCGCTCAAGCGCACCGTCCCGCTGGTGGCGCAGATCAAGGACGTGGAGCGCCGCGACGGCTACGCGGTGCAGCTGTCCGGCTGGGTCGGCTGGAACGACGAGAACCAGATCGTGCGCCGGGTCCGCGAGTCCGCGGGCGCGCCGGCCAAGCCGCAGCGCCGCCGCGCGCCGCGCAACCCCGACCAGGGGTCGCTGGGCATGGACGTGGAGCTGCCGCCGCGGCCGCGCCGGGACGACCCGCGCTGGTGCCAGCGGGAGACGTTGAAGCTGGCGCTGCAGGTGCCCGCGCTGTCCGGCCCGGTCTACGACTCGCTGCCGGAGGAGGCGTTCACCGAACCGGTCTACGCCGAGCTGCACCAGGCGATCGTCGCGGCGGGCGGCACCATGTCCGGCCTGTCCGGGGCGGGACTGGTGGACGCGGTGGGCCGCGAGTGCCAGGACGAGGTGACGCGGCGGCTGCTCACGCTGCTGGCGGTGGAGGCGCTGGACACGAAGTCGGAGGAGGACCCGCGCTACGTGGCGGGGGTGATCGCCCGGCTGCAGGAGATCATGGTGGGGCGCCAGATCGCGGACATCAAGTCGCGGGTGCAGCGCACCTCGCCGACGGAGAACCCGGACGAGTACAACTCGCTGTTCGGCGACATGCTGGCGCTGGAGCAGTACCGGCAGTCGTTGCTGCACCAGGCTTCGGGCGCGTTGTGATGACCTGGCTGCGCCGGTTCGCCGCCCGGTTGTCCGGCACCGCCGAGGTGCCCGCCGACTTCGCCGGTGCGCTCGGCGCCGACGAGCGGGTGCTGGCGGTGGCGCGCGCGGCGGACGGGCCGCTGGTCGCCACGCACCTCGGGCTGTGGCTGCCGGAGGGGCGGCTGCTGGGCTGGCACCTGGTGAGCAAGGCGACCTGGCGGGACGGCGTGCTGATCGTGGTCGAGGCGGTGGAGTCCGGGTCGGCGGGGGACGCGGTGCTGCTGCGGGATCTGCGCCCGCTGCGCCTGCGGCTCGCCGAACCGGGGACGCTGCCGGAGATCGTGCACACGCGGGTGACCGGGTCGATCCGCAGCACCGAGCACCGCGAGCTGCCCGGCGGCGGCGCGCGGTTCGTGCAGCGGAAGGTGCCGGGCCGCAACGGGTTGGTGCTGCAGGTGCGCGCCGATCCGGGCACCGACGAGCGGTCGCTGGCGCCGGTGGCGGCGGAGGTGGCCCAGCGCCTGCACCGGTCGCGCTGACAGCTCCGGGACCTGGACATCCGTGCAGTACGGTCGTACTGTTCGCGCCGTGTGGGATCCGCGGAAGTACCTGTCGTTCAGCGAACAGCGCGATCGCCCCGCGCACGACCTGCTGGCCCGCGTGCCGCAGCGACCCGCCCGCCGCGTCGTCGACCTGGGCTGCGGCGCCGGGAACCTCACCCGGCTGCTCACCGGACGCTGGCCGGACGCCGCGGTGGAGGCCACCGATTCCTCGCCGCAGATGGTCGAGGCCGCGCGCGGCAACGGCGTCGACGCCCGGCTGCAGGACGTGCGGGACTGGCGGCCCGCGCCGGACGTGGACGTGGTGCTGTGCAACGCGGTGCTGCAGTGGGTGCCCGAGCACGTCGACCTGCTGCGCGGCTGGTTGCCCGCGTTGCCCGACGGCGCCACGTTCGCCTTCCAGGTGCCCGGGAACTTCGAATCCCCGTCCTACCGCGCCATCCGCGAGGTGCTCGCCGAGCAGGGGTGGGACGTCGACGGGCTGCTGCGCGCCGATTCGGTGCGCACGCCCGCGGAGTACGCGGACGTGCTCGCCGACCTCCGCGCCGCGGGCGCCGCCGGGGGGCCCCCCAACGCGCCCCCCCGCCGCGGCCCCCCCCCCCGCCGGGGATGGGTGGCCGGCCCGGCGCGGCGCCCCGGGCGCGCCGCGCGGGGCGCG
>NZ_JAIUJZ010000123.1:7528-12613 GCF_020176775.1 Saccharopolyspora sp. 6M | reverse complement strand
TGGGGGGGGGCGGGCGGGGGGGGGGCCGGCCGCGCCGCCCCGCGCCCGCCGGCCGCGGCCGCGGGGGGCCGCCCCCCCCGCGCCGCCGCGGCCCACGCCTGGGAGACCACCTACGCGCACCGCCTCAGCGGCCCCGACCCCGTCCTGGAATGGGTGACCGGCACGGCGCTGCGCCCGGTGCGCGCCGCGCTGGACGAGCCGGACTGGCAGCGGTTCCGCGCCGCGCTCGCCGACCGGCTGCGCACCAGTTATCCCGCGCGTGCCGACGGCACCACGTGGTTCCCGTTCCGGCGGATCTTCGTCGTCGCCCACAAGCCCTGATCCCGGACCCGCTCACCTGCGATGTTCTTGAACGGAGGGGGGTGTGAACGGGCCCGGAACGATGCGCTAGAGTGGTTCCCGTCAGCACGAACGAGAGCTGATGGAAATCGAATATTCCTCCGTAGCTCAATTGGCAGAGCATTCGGCTGTTAACCGAAGGGTTACTGGTTCGAGTCCAGTCGGAGGAGCTTTTCGAGCGAAGCCCCAGGTCACAGGCCTGGGGCTTCGCTCTTTCGTCGTCCGGAGATCTCTCGGTGCGAATCGCGCCCCCGGCCTTCGTTCACTCGTTCGTGGATATCCGGTGAGCGGTTCCGCACGCTCGCCCGGCGGGCTGCTGTACCGGGTCGCCTGCCGGGCGCGGGTGGCCGGCCACCGGGGCGCCCGTCGTGCGACTTCCGGGCGAGGCGCACTTGCCCGGAAGTACGACCTCGCCGTGGACTTCGAGGTGATCTCGCGGCCGTCGCCGGGCCCTAGCTTTGCGGGTGATCGGAACACGGGACCACCCAGGAGGACCACATGGTCAAGCTCGGCAAGGCGGCGCTGCTCGGCACGGCGGGGGCGGTCGCGCTGACCGCGGCGTTCACCCCCGCGGCATCGGCGATCATCGGCGGGCACGACGCCACCGCGGACTACCCGTTCATGGTGAGCGTGCAGAAGGACGGGCAACACTACTGCGGCGGCTCGCTGATCGCGCCCGACTGGATCGTCACCGCCGGGCACTGCACGGTGAACCTCGAACCGCAGCAGCTCTCGGTGCAGATCGGCGACCATGACCGCACGAAGGGAGAGACGGCGAAGGTCACCGAGGTGATCGCGCACCCCGACTTCTCCTACGAGCCGTTCCACGACGACGTGGCCGTGATGAAGCTCGACCACCCGGTGCGGGCCCAACCGATCGAGCTGGCCGCCGCCTCCGGACCGGCAGGCACCCCCACCCGCATCCTCGGCTGGGGCATGACCTGCGAGGACGGCAGCGAGTGCCCGGACCTGCCGACCGTGCTGCAGGAGCTGGACACCGAACTCGTCGCGGACGACCGGTGCAGCGAGAACTACGACCCGGCGAACGAGCTGTGCACCGACAGCCCCACCGAGGGCGCGCAGGCCTGCATCCTCGATTCCGGTGGCCCGCAGCTCAAGGGACGGCCCGGCGCGTGGGAGCTGATCGGGGCGACCAGCCGCGACGGCGACGCCGACCCGAACTGCGCGAGCGGTCCCGGGATCTACACCGACCTCACCGCCCACCGAGCCTGGATCGAGAACACCATCGCGACCCGTTGATCGCTCTTCCGCTCCACTCCTGTTCCGGAGGGGGCGGGTGGCGGAACCTCATTGCCTGTCTTCCCACTCCAGTCGGGTAGCGCTCGGGTGGCGGAACCTCAGCGGCTTCGCCGCAGGCGGGAGGAGGACACGGCCCGGCGGGGTTCCGCCGCTCGGCCCCGCCGGAAACGGTGATCAAGTGGCGGCCAGCAGGCCGACTGCGACGGCCGCGGTGCCGAGGCCCAGCAGCTGGCCGGGGTGGATGCGTTCGGCGAGGACGCCGCGGGCCAGCAGCACCGTGCCCGCCGGGTACAGCGCGACGATCACGGCGACGACGGTGAGGTCGCCGCTGCGCGCGGCGAGCAGGAACAGCAGGTTCGCCACCGAGTCCAGCACGCCCGCCGCGGCCGAGACCGCGTACGCCGGCCGCCGGGACCCGAGCCTGCGGTGCAGCAGTCCGGCCGCGGTCAGCGTGACCGCCGAGGACACGGCGCGGCCGACGATCAGCGGCGCCACCCCGCTGTCGGCGGGCGCCTGGTGCAGGAACACCAGCTGCAGCGCGATCGCGGCCCCCGCTCCGAACGCCAGCAGCAGCGCCCCGCGGGACGGCCGCCCGGCACCGGGTCCCGCGCTGACCAGCACCACGGCGATCAGTGCCAGCGCGAGACCGATCCCACCGGCGAGCGCCAGCCGCTCGCCCTGCAGCAGGCCCACCGCGACCGGCAGCCCGGCCGAGACGAGCGCGGTGACCGGGGAGAGCACGTTCATCGGCCCGATCGCCAGCGTCCGGTAGAGCAGCGCGAACGCGGCCGCCGACACGACGCCCGAGGCGGCGCCCCAGCCGAGGGCTCCGGGGCTGAAGGAGGCGCCGAGCAGCGGCCACAGCGCGAGTTCGACGGCGAGGCTGGCCGGGGCGGCGATCACCACGGTTCGCAGCACGTGGGCGCCGCGGGCGCCGACGCCGCCGAGGAAGTCGGCGCACCCGTACGCGAGCGAGCTGCCGAGGGCCAGCAGTAGAGCGAGCACAGCACATCCCTTACGGTTCAACGGAACGACCGCACCGTACAGCGAACAGTCCGCTTTCTGTCAACCGAACGACCTGTGAGTGCAATAAAACGACCGGAAGGTGAGCAGATGCCCGAGTCGGAGGCCGCGCTGCGCACGGTGGCGCAGAACGTCCGGGCCGCCCGCACCCGCGCCGGCCTGTCCCTGGAAGAACTCGGCCGCCGCGCCCAGGTCAGCAAGGGCGCGCTGGTGAGCCTGGAACGCGCGCAGGGCAACCCGAACCTGGGCACCCTGGTGCGCCTCGCCGACACCCTCGGCATCTCCGTGTCCGATCTCGTCCAGGGCGCCCCGTCGAGCCGGGTGCGCGTGGTGGACGCCGCCTCCGTCGAACCGCTGTGGACCGGGGAGCGCGGCGGCGAGGCCCGCCTCGTGCTCACCGCGCGCGGCCCCGCGCCCACCGAGATCTGGCGCTGGCGGCTGGAACCCGGCGAGGAGTACCCCAGCCACCCCCACCAGGCCGGTGTCGTGGAGACCGTCACCGTGCTCTCCGGCCGGATGCTCCTGGTCGTCGACGGCGCCGAGCACGAGGTGCCCGCCGGGTGCACCGCCACCTTCGACGGCGACGTCCCGCACGGCTACCGCGGCGCGGGCGAGGAGACCTGCGAACTGGTCATGACCGTGGTGCTGCCCTGACGATCAGCCGCGGGTGGACCCGAACCGCCTGCGGTAGTCCGTCGGCGTGGTGCCCAGGTGCCGGGTGAACGCGCGGCGCAGCGCCTCGTCCGAACCCAGCCCGCTGTCCCGGGCCGCCGAGGTGACCGAGTGCCCGTCCAGCAGCAGCCGCTGCGCCCGGTCCAGCCGGACCCGTTCGACCCAGCACGCGGGCGTCGTCCCCAGCTCCGCGCGGAACAACCTGCTCAGGTGCCGGGTGCTGACGGCCGCGGCCCGCGCCATCGACGCCGGGCGGTGATCCCCGGCCGGGTCGCCGAGCACCGCGTCGAGCACCGCGCGCAGCTGCGCGGCCCGCGCCGGGGGCGGGGCGGTCGCCGTCGAGTACTGCGACTGGCCGCCCGGCCGGTGCAGGAACACGACCATCTCCCGCGCGATGTGCCGGGCGCCCTCCGCCCCGTGGTCCTCCTCCACCAGAGCCAGCGCCAGATCGATGCCCGCGCTGATGCCCGCGGAGCTGACGTAGCGCCCGTCGCGCACGTGGATGGCGTCCGGTTCCACGCGCACCGCGGGGTACCGCCGCGCCAGCGCGTCCGCGTGCCGCCAGTGGGTGGTGGCCCGGCGCCCGTCGAGCAGGCCCAGCTCCGCCAGCAGGAACGCTCCGGTGCACACCGACGCGACCCGCGGCGCGCCCGCGGTGAGGGTGCGCGCCGCCGACAGCAGTTCCTCGTCCACCGGAGCGGGCACGAGCCGCTCACCACCGGCGATCACCGCCGTGTCCACGGGTCCGGCGTCGGCGGCCGCGGTGGTCGGGCCCAGCGCCGGGCCGGTGGCGGTGGCGACCGGGCCGCCGCCGGGGGAGACCAGCACCACCTCGTACCGGTGGCCGAGCAGTCCCGCCTGGTGCAACACCTCGGCGGGCCCGCTGACGTCGAGCATGGTCACCCCGTCGAACACCAGGAACGCGACGCGGTGCGTCATGTCCGGATCCGTGGTGTTCCGGGCTGCGAGGACATGGCGCCACGGTAGCCGCCGGGCGAACCTGGTCTCGTCGGGCACCGAGACGAGAGGCGGCATCGATGAGCGAGACCATCGCGGGCGTGGAGATCCCGGACGGCGCGTTGGCCCGGGCGGCCACCGAGCTGGTGCGGGACGTGGCATCGCCGCTGGTCTACGACCACTCGCGGCGGGTGTTCCTGTGGGGAGCGCTGCGCGGGCGGCGGGACGGGCTGCGGTTCGACCCGGAACTGCTCTACGTGGGGGCGATGTTCCACGACCTCGGACTCACCGAGCGGTTCCGCCGCGACGACCAGCGCTTCGAGATCGACGGCGCCGACGAGGCCCGCCGCTTCCTGCGCGAGCACGGCGTCGACGGGGAGCCGGCGGACCGGGTGTGGACGGCGATCGCCCTGCACACCACCCCGGAGATCCCGCTGCACATGGCGCCGGAGATCGCGCTGGTCACCCGCGGCGTGGAGCTGGACGTGCTGGGCCTCGGCTACCACGAGGTGGGGGAGGAGCAGCGGGCCGCGGTCGTCGGCGCGCACCCGCGCCCGGACTTCAAGAACGGGATCCTCGCCGCGTTCACCGACGGCATCCGGCACCGTCCGGAGACGACCTTCGGCAACGTCAAGGCGGACGTGCTGGCCCACTTCGTGCCCGGTTTCGTGCGCGGCGACTTCGTCGAGGTGATCCGGGATTCTCCGTGGCCGGAATGAGCCCCGGAGGAACGCCACGGGCCGGGGGGGCCCCCCGGGGCCCCCCCCCCGGGGGCCGGGGGGGGGGGGGCCGGGCGGGGGGGCGGGGCCGGGGGGGGGCCCCGGGGGGCGGGGG
>NZ_JAIUJZ010000123.1:0-7519 GCF_020176775.1 Saccharopolyspora sp. 6M | reverse complement strand
GACCGGCGGGTGCCGGGCGCGCCGCTGGCCGCGGGTGCCCGGGTCTCCCGCGGGGCCGCAACGCCCCCCGGCCCCCCCCCCCGGGGCGGGCCCCCCCCCGCCCCCCCCCGCCCCGTCGGACGGTCGGGGTCAGTCCGTGCCGACCTCGATGGCCGCGTGGTCCAGCGCGTCGGACTCGACACCGCCGTCCTCGCCTTCGGCGCGCGCGGCGATCGCGTTCGCCCCGCCCGGCGCCAGCTCGCCGACGAGCTCGCCCCACGCGGTGAGCGCCCCGTGCCCGCCGCCCTCGTACAACTCCAGCATGCTGCGCGAGTCCGCGATGTCCAGGTTCCGCATGGACAGCTGGCCGATGCGGTCGTTCGGCACGAACGCCTGGTCCTTGCTGCGCTCCATGGACAGCTTGTCCGGGTGGTAGCTCAGGTTCGGGCCCTCGGTGTTGAGCACCGTGTGGTCCCAGCCGCGGCGCAGCCGCACGGTGACGCTGCCGGTGACCGGGTAGCCGATCCAGCGCTGCATGGACTCCCGCAGCATCAGCGCCTGCGGATCGAACCAGCGGCCCTCGTAGAGCAGCCTGCCGAGGCGGCGGCCCTCGGTGTGGTACATGGCCACCGAGTCCTCGTTGTGCACCGCGTTGAGCAGCCGCTCGTAGGTGATGTGCAGCAGCGCCATGCCCGGCGCCTCGTACACGCCGCGGCTCTTGGCCTCGATGATCCGGTTCTCGATCTGGTCGGACATGCCGAGCCCGTGCCTGCCGCCGATGGCGTTGGCCTCGTGCACCAGGTCCACGTCGGAGTCGAAGGACTTGCCGTTGATCCGCACCGGGCGGCCGTGCCGGAACTCGACGGTGACGTCCTCGGCCGGGATCTCCACGTCGGAGTCCCAGAACCGCACGCCCATGATCGGCTCGACGATCTCCAGCGGCGTGTCGAGGAATTCGAGCTTCTTGGCCTCGTGGGTGGCGCCCCAGATGTTGGCGTCGGTGGAGTACGCCTTCTCCGCGGAGTCGCGGTACGGCAGTTCCCGCTCGACCAGCCACGCGGACATCTCGTCCCGGCCGCCGAGTTCGCCGACGAAGGCCTCGTCCAGCCACGGCTTGTAGATGCGCAGGTCCGGGTTGGCCAGCAGGCCGTACCGGTAGAAGCGCTCGATGTCGTTGCCCTTGTAGGTGGAGCCGTCGCCCCAGATGGACACGTCGTCCTCGCGCATCGCGCGCACCAGCAGCGTGCCCACCACCGCGCGGCCCAGCGGCGTCGTGTTGAAGTACGCCTGTCCGCCGGAGCGGATGTGGAAGGCACCGCAGGCCAGCGCGGCGAAGCCCTCCTCGACCAGTGCGGCGCGGCAGTCGATCAGCCGGGCGCGCTCGGCCCCGTAGACGCGCCCGCGTTCCGGCACGTCCGACAGGTCCGGCTCGTCGTACTGGCCGATGTCGGCGGTGTAGGTGTACGGCAGGGCGCCGCGCTCGCGCATCCACGCCACCGCGACCGAGGTGTCCAGCCCGCCGGAGAAGGCGATGCCGACGCGCTCACCCACTGGAAGATTATTCAGGACCTTCGACATGTATTCATCGTAACAGGCGTCGTTCCGGTCCTCGAAGGGCAGGGATTCCGCAGTGCCTGGACTGTCCGAACGGTCACCTCCGGTGCTCGTGAGCCGCGCGAGGAATGGCGCATAAATATGCAATTCCGAGGTCGTGGCCGCGTGCGGACGGAGCAGCGCGCGGTCCACCGGCCGGCGGCGTGCGCCACCCGGAAGGCGCGTTGATCCGGCCGGTGCGCGAACTAGGGTGGAGCGCGTGGTGATCCTCGTGAGCCTGCTGCGCCGCCTGCCGGAGCTCTCCCACGAGCAGTTCGTGCGGCACCACCGGGAGCACCACGCCCCGCTGGTCGCCTCGCTGCCCGTCGCCGCCCGGTACGTGCGCCGCTACGTGGTGGAGCACCCGCGGCCGCTCGGGGTGCCGGGCATCCCCGAGGCGACCGTGGACGCGGTGGTGCGGCAGTGGTTCGACTCGGCGGAGGACCTCGCGGCGCTGACGGCCTCGGCCGACTACCGGGACGTGATCCGGCCGGACGAGCAGCGCTTCATCGACATGTCCCGCAGCGAGTTCTGCTTCACCCGCGAGCAGGTGTTCCTCGGCGATCAGTGATCGGCGAGCAGGGCGCGCAGCTCGGCGGCGTCCTCCCGCACGCAGATCGCGAGGTCGGGTGCGCCGCCGGCGATCCAGCGCCCGAACGCGACCTGGAAGACGCTCATCGCGGCGTGCGCGGCGAGTTCGGCGTCCCGCGGGGGCGTCCCGCGCTCGCGCAGCGCCCTCGTGGCGGTCTCGGCCATGCCCGCGAGCTTGAGCAGCTCCCGCTCCCGCAACACCGGGGTGGCGGCGATGATCTCCGCGCGGCGGGCGGCGTGCTCGCGGCGCGCTTCGAGCAGTTCGGTGCTCGCGGCGACCCCGAGCAGTGCGGCGTCCAGCGGTGGGACGTCGTCGGCGGCGGCCGCGATCCCGTCGTGCACGGCCTGCTCCATCGCGCGGCCGCCGTCGAAGAGGACTTCGCGCTTGTCGGCGAAGTGCCGGAAGAAGGTGCGTTCGGTGACCCCGGCGCGCTCGGCGATGTCGCCGGCGGTGGTCCGCTCGAAGCCGCGTTCGGCGAACAGCTCCACGGCGGCGCGCGTCATCCGGTCCCGTGCGCCCGGTTCCCAGCGGCTCATGACCGGTGAGTGTAGTGATGGCAGCGACTGACATCAGGTGCTACTGTCGATGACAGTCACTGACATCAAGGGAGAGGAGCACGCCATGCGCGTCTTCGTCACCGGCGCCTCCGGCTGGATCGGCTCGGCCGTCACCGCGGAACTGCTCGCGAACGGGCACGAGGTCCTCGGCCTGGCCCGCTCCGACCGGTCGGCCGCCGCCGTCGCGGCCGCGGGCGCCGACGTGGTCCGCGGCGACCTCGACGACCCCGAAGGCCTCGCCGCCGCGGCCGCGAAGGCCGATGCCGTGGTGCACCTGGCCTTCAAGCACGACTTCGGCGCCTTCACCGCGGCGGGGCGCACCGAGGAGGCCGCCGTCCGGGGCATGCTCGACGCCCTCGCCGGGAGCGACCGGCCGTTCCTGCTCGCCTCCGGCCTGGCCGGGTTCGCGGCCGGTGGCGAACCGCCCACCGAGCTCGACCCGTCACCGCACGAGGGCGTCGGCTCGGCGCGCGGTGGCAGCGAGAACCTGGCGCTGTCCTACGTGGACCGCGGAGTCCGCGCGGTCGCGCTGCGCTTCGCGCCGACCGTGCACGGGGCGGGCGATCCCGGGTTCACCGCGCAGCTGGTGAAGGTCGCGAAGGAGCGCGGGGTCGCCGGCTACATCGGCGACGGCACGAACCGGTGGGCCGCGGTGCACCGCTCCGACGCCGCGCGGCTGGCCCGGCTCGCGCTGGACGGTGCGCCCGCCGGTACGCGGGTGCACGCGGTCGCCGAGGAGGGCCTGCTCGCCAGGGACATCGCCGCCGCCATCGGCGACCACCTCGGCCTGCCGACCGCATCGATCGATCCGCGGGACGCCGCCGAGCACTTCGGCTGGATCGGCGGCTTCTTCGGGGTGGACGCGGCGGGGTCGAACGCCCGCACCCGCGAACTGCTCGGCTGGGCGCCGACCGGGCCCGGGTTGATCGTGGACATCGCGGCGGGCGGCTACTCGGGCTGAGCGCCGGTGGCGGGCCGGAAAGCCCTGCGGTGGCGGGAGAAACCGGTTCCTGAGGGGAGCGCCGCGGAGGAGGAGGCTGAATCGGTGCGGTCCGCGGCGGCTGCTATGCTGGCAGCACGGTCCGAGGACCGGTCCCAGCAGGTCGAACAGGGTGCGTGACGCATGAGCAGATGTGGACATCGCGACCGGATCGACGCGCCACGACCGGAAATCAGATCGGTCGGCCTGCCGAAGGCCTGCTGAAGGCCTGCTGAACCGCGAAGGGGCGCCGATTCGGTGCCCCTTTTCCGCGATCGCACTCTTTCGGGCGAACCAGTCTCGGATTGATCAGAGTCGGATAACGATTCTGTCGAGACCCGCGATCTGATTCGTGCAGCGCCGCGACACCCCGCTTCCCCCTGAGGTTTTCCCGCAGGTCATAGCGGGCGTGAACGATCTGGATCAGCCAGTGGTCCCGGCCACGTGGCATGAACCAAATCGATTCATGATGCGAGAGGACCAACGAAACTCCCACTGCTCTCCGTCCTCGGAGCAGTGGTGCAAGAACGGGGACGACTAAAGGACGGGGGAAGTCGGGATGTCCGCTCCAGGGATCGGCAAGGAAAACCACTTCGCACTGCCCGATCTGGCCTCGGTGGCCCAGCTGCCGAAGCCGATCAGGGCTCTGGTCTACCTGGTCATGCTGTCGCTGCTGACGGTGGCCGGGATCAGCGCGCTGCTGGCCACCATCGTGATCATCGGCCAGCTGACCGGCGCGTTCAGCATCGCATCGTTCATGTGACGCCGCGACGAGCACGGGCCGGCACCTCCGGGTCCCCCCCCTTTCTGCTGCCACGGCCCGGAATTCCCGCTCCGGACAGCCCGCGACCGCCCGGTTTCGCCCGGTCGAGCGGGCAACCCAACGCGCCCCACACCGCCCAGCCTCGCTACGATCACCCAGAGGAGCGTTTCATCACGCCTTCGGGGGCAGTAGCTCAGTTGGTCAGAGCAGCGGACTCATAATCCGTCAGCCGTGGGTTCAAGTCCCACCTGCCCCACCACCTGACCAGCGGGCGAAGTTCGAAGCGAGATCGATCTCGTCGATTTCGGCGCGAGACCCCGGGTAGTGCGAGCGCGCACGCCGGCCGCCGGCGCTCGCGGTCGCTTCGAGGAGCAGGCACTCCGCGTGATCGAGTGCACCGGAGTGCACCGATCGACCTGCCGACGTACCTGAGCGCCGATCTTTCCTGCATTCGGAGCAATCGCGGGCTCGTTCGACGTTCCGGCCGAACCTGCGGCGCGATGGGGCGTCTTCCGGACGTGGGGGTTCACGAGTCGCCGGACGAGGGTCCGAGTCGGTCGTCCCCCGGTCTGAGGGGGGCCGATGAGGTTGGACGCGCGGAGGAGCATCTGGATCGCGGCGGCAGTGGTCGTGGTTCTGAGCGTGGTCGGCGGGCTCGTGGGCGTGGCGAATTCCTCTCGGTGGGCGTCGTCGTGCAGCGGTGGTGTGTCACGGGGTTCCGGGACTGACGACGTGGCCCGGTCGGTGCGGGAGAAGCTGCCGTCGTTCGCCGAAGGCACCTCGGTGGCGATCGAAGTGGTGGATCTGGATTCGTGCGCGGAGGTCGCTCGGCTCGACGCCGACAGCGGCTTCCCCACGGCGTCCGTGGTGAAGCTGCTGATCGCGATCGACGCGGTGGAGCGCCTCGGGGACGCCACCACCGATGATGAGATCGAGCGGATGCTCTCGGCCAGCGACGACGCTGTGGCGAGCCGGTTGTGGGTCGCCCACGGCGGTCCGGACATCGTCCGGCGCACGGCGGCGAAGCTGAAGCTGACGGACACCGCGCCGCCGGATTCGTCCGGGCAGTGGGGGAGCACCCGGATGAGCGCGAGCGATGTCGCGCGGGTCTACCGGTACTTGGCGGCGCAGGCCGACGCGGGCACGCGCAAGCTGCTGCTGGGCGCGATGGGGCGGGCCCCGGCACCGCGGAGGACGGATTTCCGCAGTACTTCGGCATTCCCGGCGGTCTGCCCGGGCACCGCTGGGCGATCAAGCAGGGCTGGGGGTCGACCGAGACCGACACCGTGCTGCACACCACCGGATTGGTCGGCGGGGATCGCGATCTCGTCGTCGTGCTGCTGAGCACGTGGCCGCCGGACACCGACTGGGCGGTGGCCAGGGCGGCGCTGACCGAGGCGGTCCGTTCGCTCGACCGGATCGTCTGATGCCGCCCCGGTCCAGATCCGGATGCCGAGGTGTCGAGCTCGGTTGGCTGCTCCACCGGAGCCGGTGACCAGCAGCCCCACCGCCCCGCCGACTGGTCCTGGTCGGTGCCGGTGGGGTGCTGGTCAGGTCGCGCCACCGCGGAGGAGTTCTTCGAACGGCACCGGATTCGCGAACGGGTCGGTGTTCTCCCGCTCCGGTCGTTGCCGCACGGCGGCGACGAGTTCGCGCGCGGCGCGGGTGATCCGCTGCCCGAGCTCGGTGCCGCCGCCCCAATCGGAGCCGGCCGCGTAGACGCCGGTGGGCACGATGTGCGCGCGGAGGTAGGCCAGCAGCGGGCGCAGCGCGTGCTCCAGCACCAGCGAATGCCGCTCGGTGCCGCCGGTCGTGGCGATCAGCACGGGCTTGCCCCGCAGCGCATCGGGTTCGACGACGTCCATGAACGACTTGAACAGGCCGCTGTAGGAGGCGCTGAACGTGGGCGTCACCAGGATCAGCCCGTCGGCGGCGGCGAGCCGTTCCAGGACCTCGCGCAGGCGGGTGCCGGGGAATCCGGTGAGCAGGTTGTCGGTGATGTCGTGGGCGTGCTCGCGCAGTTCCACCACCTCGACCTCGGCCTCCTCGCCGAGCTCGTGGCGGGTGGCCGCGACGAGCCGGTCGGCGAGCAGCCGGGTGGACGAGGGCTGGGAGAGGCCGGCCGAGATCGCCAGGATGCGGGTCATGCGTCGCTCCTTCCGGCGCGCTGGGCGCGGGACTCGTGGGTGGGTGCGTCGGGCACGTTCGGGCCGCGGCGGTCGGCGAATTCTTTGCGGAGCACGGGGACGACCTCTTCGCCGAGGAGGTCGAGCTGTTCCAGCACGGTCTTCAGCGGCAGGCCCGCGTGGTCGATCAGGAACAGCTGGCGCTGGTAGTCGCCGACGTACTCGCGGAAGCCGAGGGTGCGGTCGATGACCTGCTGCGGGGAACCGACGGTCAACGGGGTCTGCGCGGAGAAGTCCTCCAGCGAGGGACCGCCGCCGTAGACCGGGGCGTGGTCGAAGTAGGGCCGGAACTCGCGCACCGCGTCCTGGGAGTTGCGGCGCAGGAACACCTGCCCGCCGAGCCCGACGATCGCCTGCTCCGGCGTGCCGTGGCCGTAGTGGGCGAAGCGCTCCCGGTAGTACTGCACCATCCGGGCCGCGTGCTGCGGCGGCCAGAAGATGTGGTTGTGGAAGAAACCGTCACCGTAGTACGCGGCCTGCTCGGCGATCTCCGGGCTCCGGATCGACCCGTGCCACACGAACGGCGGTACCCCGTCGAGCGGTCGCGGGGTCGAGGTGAAGCCCTGCAGCGGCGTGCGGAACCGGCCCTCCCAGTCCACCACGTCCTCCCGCCACAACCGGTGCAGCAACGCGTAGTTCTCCAGCGCCAGCGGAATCCCCTGCCGGATGTCCTGACCGAACCACGGATACACCGGCGGCGTGTTGCCACGACCCATCATCAAGTCCACCCGGCCACCCGCCAGGTGCTGCAACATCGCGTAATCCTCAGCGATCTTCACCGGATCGTTCGTGGTGATCAGCGTCGTCGAGGTGGACAGGACCAACCGCTCGGTACGGGCCGCCAGATAACCGAGCATCGTCGTCGGCGAA
>NZ_JAIUJZ010000122.1:0-36227 GCF_020176775.1 Saccharopolyspora sp. 6M | reverse complement strand
TCGGCGCCGCCCCCCCCGCGGGGGGGGGGGGGGGGGGGGGCCGGGGGTCGGGCCCCCCCCCCCCCCCCCCCGGGGGGGGGGGGGGGGGGGGGGCGCCCCCCCCCCCGCGGCCGGGATTCCGTGCGGCTGGTCGCCGCCGACCCGCAGGGCATCCCGGTGCTGTCGGTGGACTCCCTGGTGCTGCGCGAGGCCGGTCCGGCCGCGGCGGCATCCGCCGGGCAGGACGAGCTGAACTCGCTGTTCCACGTCGACTGGGTGCCGCACCGCGGCGCCGCCGCGACCTCGCCCGCCGCGCGCTGGGCGGTGCTGGGCCCGGACGAGTTCGGTCTCGGCGTCCCGGAGGTGGTCGCCTCCCTCGCCGAGCTGCCGGACCCGGTGCCGGACTTCGTGGCGGTCCCGCTGCGCGGTGCGCGGACGAGCCCGGACGAGGTGCGCGCGTTGAACGGACGGGTGCTGGAGCTGGTCCGGCAGTGGCTCGCGGAGGACCGGTTCGCGGCCGCCCGGCTGGTGTTCGTCACCCGCGGCGCGGTGGCCGACGGCCCCGGCGCGGACCTCGCGGCGGCTTCCGCGTGGGGCCTGGTGCGGTCCGCGCAGGCCGAGCACCCGGGCCGGTTCCTGCTGCTCGACCTGGACGACCAGGGCGGCTCCGGCGGCGCGGGCGACCTGAACGGCTCGGGCGAGCTGGGCGGCTCGGGCGAGCTGGGCGGCTCGGACGACCTGGGCACCGCGAGTGGCGCGGCGCGCAGCGGTGCCGGGCCGGACGGCGCGGTGCCCGGCGGTTCCGCCGCCGCGGTGCCCGCGGTGGTACCGGGGCTGGTCGCCGCCGACGAACCGCAAGCCGTGCTCCGCGGCGGCGAACCGCACGTGGCGCGGCGGGCGCCGCGGGCCACCGCGGGCTCGCTCGTCCCGCCCGCCGGGACGCCCTGGCACCTGGACAGCGCGGCCGGGGGCAGCCTGGACGACCTCGAACTCGTCCCGTTCCCGCAGGCCGCGGAACCGCTGACCGGTCGGGACGTGCGGGTGCGGATCGAAGCCGCCGGGGTGAACTTCCGGGACGTGCTCAACGCGCTCGGCATGTACCCGGGCGAGGCGGGTCCGTTCGGCTCGGAGGCGGCCGGGGTCGTGGTGGACACCGGCCCCGAAGTCGTCGACCTGCGGCCCGGAGATCGGGTGCTGGGCATGGTCTTCGGCGGTTTCGGTCCACTGGGGACGGTCGACGAGCGGTTCCTGGCGCGGATACCCGCGGCGTGGTCCTGGCCGACCGCCGCTTCGGTGCCGCTGGTCTTCCTCACCGCCTACCACGGCCTGGTGGATCTGGCGGGCTTGCGCGCCGGCGAGAAGGTGCTCGTGCACGCGGGAGCGGGCGGCGTGGGCATGGCGGCGATCCAGCTGGCCCACCACCTCGGGGCGGAGGTGTTCGCCACCGCCAGCGAGGGCAAGCAGCACGTGCTGCGGTCGCTGGGCGTCGCGGACGACCACATCGCCTCCTCCCGCGACACCGCCTTCGAGGCGGCGTTCGCGCGGGTCGCCGGGGACGGCGGCATCGACGTGGTGCTCAACGCGCTGTCCGGGGAGTTCATCGACGCCTCGCTGCGGTTGCAGCCCAGCGGCGGCCGGTTCATCGAGATGGGCAAGACGGACCTGCGCGCGGACGTGCCCGGGGTGCGGTACCGCTCGTTCGACCTCGGGCTGGTCGACCCGGACCGCATCCAGGAGATGCTGCGCGCGGTGCTCGGCCTGTTCGACTCCGGCGCGCTGCGGCCGCTGCCGGTGCGGACCTGGGACGTGCGGCGGGCGCCGGAGGCGTTCCGGCACATGAGCCTCGCCCGGCACACCGGCAAGATCGTGCTCACCGTCCCGCGCGGCTGGGACCCGGACGGCACCGTGCTGATCACCGGAGGCACCGGCGGGCTCGGGGCGGAACTCGCCCGGCACCTCGTCGCCGAACGCGGCGTCCGGCACCTGCTGCTGGCGAGCCGCCGCGGCCCGGAGGCGCCCGGTGCGGCGGAGCTGCGCGCCGAACTCGCCGAGCACGGCGCCGAGGTCGTCCTCGCCGCCTGCGACGTGGCGGACCGGGACGCCGCCCGCGAGCTGGTGGGCGCGGTGCCCGCCGCGCACCCGCTGACCGCGGTGGTGCACACCGCGGGCGTCCTTGACGACGGGATCGTCGACGCGTTGACCCCGCAGCGGCTGGACGCGGTGCTGCGACCGAAGGTGGACGGGGCGTGGCACCTGCACGAGCTCACCGCCGACCTGGACCTGGCGGCGTTCGTCGTCTACTCCTCGGTGTCCGGGGTGCTGGGTAGCGCCGGGCAGGCCAACTACGCGGCGGGCAACGTGTTCCTGGACGCCCTCGCTCGGTACCGCCGGTCGCGCGGGCTGCCCGCGACGTCCCTCGCGTGGGGGGCGTGGGAGCAGGGCGTCGGCATGACCGCGGGGCTCGACGAGCGGGACCTGCGCCGCATCGGCGACAACGGGATGCCGCCGCTGCCGGTCGAGCGCGGGCTGGCCCTGTTCGACACCGCGATCGGCGCGGACGAACCGCTGGTGGTGCCGCTGGGCATCGGCTCGGCCGCGCCCCGCGCCCAGGGAGAGGTGCCCGCACTGCTGCGCGGACTGGTGCGCTCGACGCGCCGGTCGGCGGCGGCCGCGGACCCCGCCGCGGAGCGGGCCGGGCTCGCCGAGCGCCTCGCCGGACTGCGCGGCCCGGAGCGCGAGCAGGAGCTGGTGCTGCTGGTCCGCGATGCGGCCGCCGCAGTGCTCGGCCACGGCTCGGCGGCGGAGATCGGTGCGGAGCGGGAGTTCCGCCGCATCGGGTTCGACTCGCTCACCGCCGTGGAACTGCGCAACCGGCTCGCCGCGACGACCGGGGTGCGGCTGCCCTCCACGCTGGTCTTCGACCACCCGACGCCGCTCGCGGTGGCGGGAGTGCTCGCCGCCGTGCTCGGCGGCGCGGACGACGCCGACCACGCGGGCGGACCCGCCGGACCCGGCGGCCCGAACCGCTCCGCCGGACTGGGCGGGACGGCGCTGCTCGCCGAGCTGGACCACTTGGAGCACGCCCTCGCCGCCGCCGAGTCCGGCGCCGAGTTCCGCCGCGAGGTCACCACCCGGTTGCACGGCCTGCTGGAGCGCTACGGCGACGCCGCGCGGCACGGCGACGAGGAGACCGCGGAACCCGCGGTGGGCGAGCGCATCCAAGGGGCGAGCGCCGACGACCTGCTGACGTTCATCGACAACGAGCTCGGCAGGCGCACCCAGCCCTGACCGCAGCCCGCCGACACCGAACCGGACCCGTGCCGTGGCGCCGCGCGCGCCACCGCGGTCGTTCGCAGAGAGGAACCGACGATGCCGGACGAAAGCACTCTCGTCGATTACCTGAAGTGGGTCACCGCTGATCTGCACGAGACGCGCCAACGCCTGCACGAGGCGGAGACCGGCAGGCACGAGCCGGTGGCGATCGTCGGCATGGCCTGCCGGTTCCCCGGCGCCGACTCGCCGGAGCGGCTGTGGGAGCTGCTGTCGGCGGGCGAGGACGCGATCTCCGGGTTCCCCGCAGACCGCGGCTGGGACCTGGCGGCGCTCGGCGAGGGGCGCAGCGCCACCGGCCGCGGCGGGTTCCTGCCCGGTGCCGCCGACTTCGACCCGGGCTTCTTCGACATCTCCCCGCGCGAGGCGCTCGCGATGGACCCGCAGCAGCGGCACGCGCTGGAGGTGTCCTGGGAGGCGCTGGAGCGGGCCGGGATCGACCCGAAGTCGTTGCGGGGCAGCCGGACCGGGGTGTTCGTCGGCACCACCGGGCAGGACTACATCCACCTGGTGCTCGCCTCCGGCGAGGACCTGGAGGGGCACGCGTCGACCGGGATGGCGGCCAGCGTGCTCTCCGGCCGGGTGGCGTTCGCGCTGGGGCTGGAGGGCCCGGCGCTGACCGTGGACACCGCCTGCTCCTCCTCGCTGGTGGCGCTGCACCTGGCCGCGCAGGCGGTGCGCACCGGGGAGTGCTCGCTGGCGCTGGCCGGCGGCGTCACGATCATGACGACCTCGGCGAACTTCTCCTCGTTCAGCAGGCAGGGCGGGCTGGCGCCGGACGGGTTGTGCAAGGCGTTCTCCACCGACGCGGACGGCACCGCCTGGTCCGAGGGCGTCGGGATGCTCGCGGTCGAAACCCTCTCCGAAGCCCGGCGGCACGGGCACCGGGTGCTGGCGGTGCTGCGGGGCAGCGCGGTGAACCAGGACGGCGCGTCGAACGGCCTGACCGCGCCGAACGGACCCGCGCAGCAGCGGGTGATCCGCCAGGCCCTCGCCGGCGCCGATCTGTCCACTTCGGACGTGGACGTGGTGGAGGCGCACGGCACCGGGACCCGGCTGGGCGACCCGATCGAGGCGCAGGCGCTGCTGGCCACCTACGGGCGGGACCGGGAGCGGCCGCTGCTGCTGGGATCGGTCAAGTCGAACCTGGGGCACACCCAGGCCGCCGCGGGCGTCGCGGGCGTGATCAAGGTGGTGCAGGCGATGCGGCACGGCGAGCTGCCGCCGACGCTGCACGTGCGCAGCCCGTCCGAGCACGTGGACTGGGACACCGGTGCCGTCGAGCTGGCGACCGGCCGCACCGCGTGGCCCGCCACCGGGCATCCGCGCCGCGCCGGGGTGTCCTCGTTCGGGATCAGCGGCACCAACGCGCACGTGGTCCTGGAGCAGGCACCGGAGCCGCCGGAACCGGAACCCGAGCAGGTGCCGCGCCCGGCCGCGGTGCCGTGGCCGGTGTCCGGCCGCACCCCGGCCGCGTTGCGGGCCCAGCTGGACCGGCTCGCCGACTTCCGGGCCGAGCACCCGGGGTGCGACCGCCTCGACGTGGCGCGGTCGCTGGCGACCGGCCGGTCCGCCTTCGAACACCGGGCGGTGCTGCTGGCCACCGACGACGGCGTCGAGGAGGTGGCGCGCGGGGCGGTGGCCGCCGATCCGGGCAAGCTGGCGGTGCTGTTCTCCGGGCAGGGTTCGCAGCGGCTCGGCATGGGCCGCGAGCTGCACGCCCGGTTCCCGGTGTTCGCCGCGGCGCTGGACGCCGTGCTGGCGGAGCTGGACCGGCACCGCGACGACCCCCTGCGCGAGGTGATCTGGGGCGACGACCCGGCGGCGCTGGCGGACACCGGCAACACCCAGCCCGCGCTGTTCGCCGTCGAGGTGGCGCTGTACCGGCTGGCCGAGTCCTTCGGCGTGCGGGCCGACCTGCTCGGCGGCCACTCGGTGGGGGAGATCGCGGCCGCGCACGTCGCTGGCGTGTTCGCGCTCCCGGACGCCGCGAAGCTGGTGTCCGCCCGAGCCCGGCTGATGAGCCGGTTGCCCGCCGGGGGCGCGATGGTCGCGGTGCAGGCGAGCGAGACCGAAGTCGCGCCGTGGTGCACCGGCGCCACCGCGATCGCCGCGATCAACGGACCGCGGTCGACCGTGGTGTCCGGTGACGAGCGGGGCGTGCAGCACGTGATCGACCGGGCGCGGGCCGACGGGCGCGCGGCGAAGCGGCTCCGCGTCAGCCACGCGTTCCACTCGCCGCTGGTGGACCCGGTGCTGGCCGAGTTCCGCGCGGTGGTGCGGGAGTTGTCGTTCGCCCCGGCGGAGATCCCGGTCGTGTCCAACCTGACCGGGGAGCGGGCCACCGCGGAGCTGAGCACCCCGGAGTACTGGGTGCGCCACGTCCGGGAGGCGGTGCGCTTCGCCGACGGGGTGCGGGCGCTGTCCGAGGCGGGCGCGCAGACCTTCCTGGAACTGGGGCCGGACGGCTCGCTGTGCGCGATGGCCCAGGAGTCGCTGCCCACGACCGCGGTGGAAGTGCCCGCGCTGCGCCGGGGCCGCCCGGAGGAGGCGGCGTTCATGACCGCGCTCTCCCGGTTGCACGTGCGCGGACTGCGGGTGGATTGGGCGGAGCTGTTCGCCGGAACCGGGGCGCGCCGCGTCGACCTGCCCACCTACGCCTTCCAGCACGAGCGGTTCTGGCCCGCGCCGTCGGCCGGAGCCGCGGACGCGGCCGGGCTGGGGTTGCGCGCGGTGCACCACCCGGTGCTCGGCGCCGCGGTGGGGCTGGCCGGTTCCGGCGCGGTGGTGCTGACCGGCCGGATCGCGGCGGACGCGGCGCGCGGCGTCGTGCCGGCGGCCGCGTTCGCGGAGCTGGCGCTGCGGGCGGCCGACGAGGTGGGCTGCGACCAGGTGGCGGAGCTGGTGCTGGGCGCCGAACCGGTGTCCGCGGCGGAACCGGTCGCGGTGCAGCTGCGGATCGAGGAGGCCGACGGGTCCGGCCACCGGGAGTTCGCGGTGCACACCCGGCCCGCGGCGGCCGAGGACGCCGAGCGGGTCGAGCGCGGCACCGGCGTGCTGGCCGCGGCGGCCGCACCGGAGGTCGACTTCGACGGGGAGCCGCCCGCCGGGGCCGAACCGCTGTCGCGGGACGAGCCGTTCGAGGTGCTGCACCGGGACGGAGCCGTGTTCGCCGAGGTCGCGCTGCCCGCGGGAGTGCCCGCCGCGGGCCACGACCTGCACCCCGCGCTGCTGGACGCGGTGGCCCGCGTCGCCGCGGCCGTGCCCGGTGCGGGCGGCGCGCGCGCCACCCGCTGGAGCGGGATGTCCTTGCACGCCACCGGTGCCGAGGTGTTGCGCGTGCGGGCGCGCCCCGGCGCGGACGGGGCCGAGGTCGTCGCCGTCGACGGCCGGGGGAACCCGGTGCTGGTGGTGGCCTCGCTGCACCACGACGGGGAAACCCCGGCCGCTCCCCGGGAACCGGACACCGCCGCGGCCGCCGCGGACGTGGACGTGTCCCGCTCGCTGTTCGGGCTGAACTGGGTTCCCGGCCCCGCGCCGAAGCCGGTCGGCGGGCGGCGCTGGGCGATCGTCGGCGGCGACGAGTTCGACCTGGCGTACGCGCTGCACCGCGCGGACGAGGCGGTGGTGGGCTACGGCGAGTCGCTGTCGGACCTGACGCGCGGCGGCACCGCACCGGACGTGTTCCTGGTCCCGGTGACCGGCGGTGCCGCGGCGGAACCGGACGCGGTGCACGAGCTGGCCCGCCGTGCGCTCGCCCTGCTCCAGGAGTGGCAGTCCGACCAGCGGCTCACCGGTTCGCACCTGGTGTTCGTCACCCGGGGCGCGGTGTCGGTGTCCGGCGAGGCGCTTGCGGACGTGGCCGCGGCGGCGGTGTGGGGCCTGGTGCGGTCCGCGCAGGCCGAGGAGCCCGCGGGGCGGTTGCTGCTGATCGATCTGGACGACGCGTTCACCTCGGCGGCGGTGCTGCCCGGGTTGCTGGGCGCCGAGGAACCGCAGCTCGCGGTGCGCCAGCGGGAGGTCCGGGTGGCACGCCTGGTGCCGCTGCCCGCGGCCGGGCACGCTGTGGAGTCCACAGTGGACGATTCTGGTGGCGGTGCGGGCGCGGTGAACGGCGGTGGCTCGACGGCCGCGCGGCGTCGCGACCCGGCGGCACCCGCGAACTGGCATCCCGAGGGCACCGTGCTCATCACCGGCGGCACCGGTGGGCTCGGCGCCGAACTGGCCCGGCACCTGGTCGCCGAGCACGGCATCCGGCACCTGGTGCTGGCGAGCCGCCGCGGTCCGGCGGCACCGGGCGCGCTGGAGCTGCGCGCGGAGCTCACCGCGCACGGCGCCGAGGTGCGGATCGCCGCCTGCGACGCGGCGGACGCGGCGGCGGTGGCCGGGCTGCTGGCCGAGATCCCCGCCGCGCACCCGCTCACCGCCGTGGTGCACACCGCGGGCGTGCTCGACGACGGCGCGATCGGCTCGCTCACCGCCGACCGGCTGGACCGGGTGCTGCGGCCGAAGGTGGACGCCGCGTGGCGGCTGCACGAGGCGACCCGGGACCGGGACCTGGCCGCGTTCCTGCTGTACTCCTCGGTCTCCGGCGTGATGGGCGGCCCCGGCCAGGGGAACTACGCGGCCGCCAACGCCTTCCTGGACGCCCTGGCGCAGCACCGCCGCGCGCAGGGCCTGCCCGCGCAGTCGCTCGCCTGGGGGCCGTGGGCGCCGGCGAGCGGGATGACCGCCGCGCTCACCGAGGCAGACCGGGAGCGGATGGCCGGGTCCGGGCTGCCGCCGCTGTCCGCGGCGCAGGGCCTGGCGCTGTTCGACGCCGCGCGCACCCGGGACGAGGCCCTGGTGGTGCCGATCCGCACGAACGCCACGGGCATGCGCGGGCAGGGGCACGTGCCGCCGGTGCTGCGGGAGCTGATCCCCGCGTCCCGCCGCCCCGCCGCGGCGGCGCGCGGTTCCGCGGGCTCGCGGGGCGAGCGGATCGCCGCGGCCGACGGCGCGGACCGGCACCGGCTGCTCACCGAGCTGGTGGTGGAGCACGCCGCCGCCGTGCTCGGGCACCGGGACGCGGCCGCGGTCGACCAGGAACGGGACTTCCTGGAACTGGGCTTCGATTCGCTGATCGCCGTCGAGCTGCGCAACCGGGTGGGGGAGGAGCTGGACCTGCGGCTGGCGGCTTCGGTCGTGTTCGATGCCAGGACCCCGGACGCGCTGGCCCGGTGGCTGGGCGGCGAACTCGACGCGCGGGTCGCGCCCGCCGCGGGCGGGGCCCGGTCCCAGGGCGGGCCGAACGACACCCTGGTGAACCTGTTCCTGTCCGGCGTGCACTGCGGCAAGCGCAAGGAGTCGATGCGGATGCTGGGCGCGGTCGCCGCGACCCGCCCGACCTTCGAGACGCCCGCCGAGCTGGCCGAGCTGCCCGAGCCGGTGACGCTGGCCGACGGCCCGACCGATCCGCGGCTGATCTGCGTGAGCTCGCCGGGCGCGACCGGCGGGGTGCACCAGTACGCGCGGATCGCCGCGCACTTCCGCGGGATCCGGCACGTCTCGGCGCTGCCGCTGGTCGGTTTCGGGTCGGGGGAGGCGCTGCCGGAGCACGGCGCGGCGGCGGTCCGCTCGGTCGCGGAGAGCGCGCTGCACGGCAGCGACGGCGATCCGTTCGTGCTGATCGGGCACTCCACCGGCGGCACCATCGCCTACCACGCGGCGGGCCTGCTGGAGGACACCTGGGGCGTGCGTCCCGAGGCGGTGGTCCTGCTGGACACGCTGAGCCTGCGCTACGACGACAACGACGACATCGACTACGACGAGGTGGCGAACTACTACCTGGCCGACATCGATTCCCCGTCGGTGAACCTCAACAGCGCCCGGCTCTCGGCGATGGTGCACTGGTACAACAAGGTCGCCGCGTTCGCGGACGCCCCGGTGACCACCGCGCCGACCTTGCTGGTGCGCTGCTCGGTGCCCGTCCCGGGCAGCCGCGGCACGAAGGCGCCGCCGGTGATCGACACCGATGCGGTGCGGACCATCGAGGCCGACCACCTCTCGCTGGCCAAGGAGCACTCGGAGCTGACCGCGCAGGTGGTGCGCGACTGGCTCGCCGAGCTGGTGCCCGCCCGAACCTGATCCCCTCGCCGGCCCGCCGCTCCCCGCGCGGCGCCCCGCAGGTTGTCCGCGCAGTCGATCCGTACAGCGGAGGAATCGCCCATGAGTCAATCCCTCGACCTGCCGAAGCTGGGCACCGGTCCCTCGGCCATGCTCCGCCCGCCGAAGGAGCTGCGGGACCTGCAGGAACAGGCTCCGGTCTGCAAGGTGCGCACGCCCGCCGGGGACGAGGCGTGGCTGGTGACCCGGCACGAAGAGGTCAAGCAGCTGCTCAAGGACGAGCGGATCAACCGCTCGCACCCCGATCCGCCCTCGGCGCCCCGCTACGTGGACACCCCGTTCTTCAACTTGCTGATCACCGATTCCGACCCGGCGGAGGCGACCCGGCTGCACCGGGAGATGCGGTCGCTGCTGACACCGAGCTTCTCCGCCCGCAGGCTGGCCCGGCTGCGCCCGAAGGTGGTGGAGCTGGCCGAGGAGATGGTGCAGGCGCTGGTGGACAAGGGTCCGCCGGTCGACCTGCACGCCGAGTTCTCCCAGCCGTTCGCGCTGCAGGTGCTCTACGAGCTGATCGGCGTGCCGCCGGAGGACCGGATGCACATCGTGCGGATGCTGGGCCGGATGGCGGTGCTCGGCGACCCCGCGGCCGCGGAGGAGGGCGCCGCCGAGCTGTTCGGCTACATCTCCGAGCTGGTGGGCCGCAAGCGCGGCGACCCGGGCGAGGACGTGATCTCCCGGCTCTGCGAGGCGGGCCTGGACGACGAGCGGATCGGCACCCTCGCCGCCGGCGTGCTGTTCGCCGGATTGGACAGCGTGATCAGCCACATCGACGTCGGCGTGCTGGTGCTGGCGGGCAACCCGGACAAGCGGGACGCCGCGATGCGCGACGCCGGCACGATGGCGATCGCGGTGGAGGAGGTGCTGCGCGCGGCGAAGGCGGGCAGCTCGATGCTGCCGCGCTGGGCGGCCGAGGACGTGGAGATCGGTGGGGTGACGATCCGGACCGGCGAGCTGGTGCTGCTGGACTTCACGCTGTCCAACTTCGACGAGCGCGCCTTCGAGGACCCGGAGCGCTTCGACGTGGGCCGGGTGCCGAACCCGCACCTGACCTTCGGGCACGGGGTGTGGCACTGCATCGGGGCCCCGCTGGCGCGCGTGGAGCTGCAGACGGCGTTCAGCACGCTGTTCGGCCGCATCCCGAACCTGCAGGTCGCGGTCGCGCCGGAGGACCTGAAGCTGGAGAGCGGCCAGCTCTCCGGCGGCGTCCTGGAACTGCCGATCACCTGGTGAGCGGGCGGGTGCCGCGGCGGAACGCCCCGCCGCGGCGCCCCCGGGCCGGCGCGGTGGCGCCGCGCGGCCGATGCGGACGCGGCCGCTGGATGCCCGGTCGGCGAGTGCCCAACCGACGGGTGCCCAGCCGACGGGTGCCCAGCCGGCGGGTGCGCGGCCGAAGAGTTCGCGGCCGACGGGTGCCCGGCCGAGGGCGGCAGGGCCGACGAGGGTGCGGGCGAAGGCGCGGACGAGGTGCCGCGCGGCGAGTGCGGTGCTCCGGAGATCCATACCTCCGATGCTGCCCGCGTCGAACACGGGTTCGCATCGCTGGATCGGGCGTGACTCGGACGGGGGACAACCCACCCGCCGCAACGGGTGGGCCGCCCACCTGCGGTGGAGCCTCAGGCCTCTTCGACGGTGATCGCCTGCGACGGGCAGATCAGGGCCGCCTGGCGCACGTCGTCCGCGTGCTCCGCGCCGGGCGTCTCGTCGAGCAGCGTCACGACGCCGTCGTCGTCCTGGTCGAACACGTCGGGCGCGGACAGCACGCACTGTCCGGCACCGACGCAGCGGTCCTTGTCCGCGGTGATCTTGAGCATGGCTGTCTCCTTCGGGAACGGTGCGTGGTCACCAGCGGACCGGCAGTGAGTGCAGCCCGAACAGCACGCCGTCGTACTTGAAGGGCAACTCCTCCACCGGTACCGCCGGTTCCAGCTTAGGGATGCGCTCGAACAGGACCCGGTACGCGAGGTCCATCTCCCCGCGCACCAGGTTCTGCCCGAGGCACTGGTGCACCCCGTAGCCGAAGGCCACGTGGTGCCGCGCGGCGCGCGTCGGGTCGAAGCGGTGCGGGCAGCCGAAGGCGGCCTCGTCGTGGTTGGCGGCGGCGACCAGCGGGACGATGCCCTCGCCCTTCGCGATGCGCTGGCCGCTGATCTCCAGGTCGTCGACGGCGACCCGCAGCGCCACCAGGTCGGCCACCGAGTGCAGCCGCAGCAGCTCCTCGACGATGCCGTCGGCGCGGATCCACTCGGGGTGCAGCAGCAGCGTCAGCACGCCCAGCGAGATGTTGTTCGCGGTCGTCTCGTGCCCGGCGATGAGCAGCAGCATCGCGACGCCGGACAGCTCGGCGGCGGACATGGTGCCCACCGCGAGCAGCCGGCTGATCAGGTCGTCGCCCGGCCGCTTCTCCTTGATCGAGATGAGCCTGCCGAGGTAGCGCAGCAGCTCCGTGGTGGCGGCCTCGCGCTCCTGGTCGGTGGCGGTGGTGCTGACCAGCGTCCGGGTCTTGGCCTCGAAGAAGTCCCGGTCCGCCTTCGGCACCCCGAGCAGGCTGGAGATCACCAGCGACGGCACCGGCAGCGCGAAGTCCGCCACCAGGTCCGCGGTATCGCCCGCGGCGAGCATGGCGTCCACCCGGTCCTGCACGACCTGCTCGATGGCGGGGCGCATGTCCCGGATGCGGCGCACCGAGAACTCGGAGATCAGCGTCTTGCGGAACCGGTCGTGGTCGGGCGGGTCGAGCGCCACGAACCAGCCGGGCATGGTGTCGGGGGAGGGCACGCCACCGGTCTTGCCGAGCAGGCTGGGGAACCCCTCGTGCGTCGGGTTGGAGCTGACGCGCGGGTCGGTGAGCACGGTGCGCACGTCCTCGTGCCGCGTCACCAGCCACACGACGGCGCCGGTGGGCAGCCGGGCGCGCACCAGCCCGGGCCGCGCGCGGAAGTCGGCGTACTCGGCGGGCGGGAACGACGCGCCGGGGCGGCGCATCGGGAAGTCGACCACGTCGGACATGATCCGCACTCCATCGTCGTCTGCTGGTGGTCAGTTCCGGCCGTAGAACTCGCGGATGCGGGCCACGACGTGCTCCTGGTCGGCGGCGGTGAGCCCGGTGTAGGTGGGCAGGTAGAGCCCGTCCGCGCTGAGCCGGGCGGCGTTGAGCTCGGGCCAGGCGGCGTCGAAGTAGCCGGGCTGGCGGCTCATCGGCTTGAAGAACAGCCGGGTCTCGATGCCGTGCTCGGCGAGGTGGGCGCGCAGCCCCTCGCGGTCGCGGGCGCGCAGGTCGTACATCCACAGCACGTCGCGCGGCGGCATCAGCCCGATGCCGTCGACGTCGCGCAACCCCTCGTCGTAGCGCTGCTCGATCTCCTTCCGCAGTGCGAGGATCTCGTCGAGCCGTTCGGTCTGGGCGAGGGCGACGGCGGCCTGCATCGCGGTCATCCGGAAGTTGTAGGCCAGCTTCTTGTGCAGGAAGCCGTGATCCGCGGTGAAGGCCATGCCGCGCAGGTGCGCGAGCTGCCCGGCCAGCCACGGGTCGCCGGTGAGGCAGATCCCGCCCTCCCCGGCCGTAATGATCTTGTTGGCGAACAGCGAGAAGCAGGCGATGTCGGCGACCGGCGGTACCCCGTGCGCTTCCGCGGAGTCCTCCACGACGCGCAGGCCGTACTGGTGCGCCAGCTCCATGATCGGGTCCATCGCGCAGCGCCTGCCGTACACGTGCACGGGCATGATCACCTTGGTGCGCGGGGTGATCTTCTCCTCGATGCGGTCCACGTCGATGTTCAGGTCGTCGCCGCAGTCCACGAACACCGGGGTCGCGCCGTGGTAGGTGACCGCCCAGGCGGAGGCGATCATGGTGAACTCGGGGACGATGACCTCGTCGCCGGGCCCGACCCCGAGCGCGCGCAGCGCCAGCGTCAGCGCCGTGGTGCCCGAGGAGCAGGCCACGCCGTGCGCGGACCCGTGCCTGCGGGCGAACTCCTCCTCGAAGCGCGGCACGAACGGGCCCTGCGAGGAGATCCAGCCCCCGGCGACGGCCTCGGTGACGTACTCCTGCTCGCGGCCCCGCAACCAGGGCTGGGAGACCGGAACGCGCATCACAGCCCCGCCTTCTGCGCGGCGAGCGCGGGCAGGCCGGTCAGCAGGTCCGCGGCCGCCTCCCGGCCACCCGCGTCGCGCAGCAGCTGCCCGAACACCTCGGCGCGGTCCCGGAACGACTGCTCGTCGAGCACCCGGGTGAGCTTGTCCAGCACGTCCGCGACGTCGATCGTCTCCGGCCGGTCCAGGGTGAGGCTCACCCCGAAGTCGCGGCCGCGCACCGCCTGGTCGTCGCAGTCCACCCACAGCGGCCGGACCACCAGCGGCTTGCCGAAGTGCAGGCCTTCGTGGAAGCCGTTGCCGCCCGCGTGGGTGAAGAACAGCCGCACCGAGGGGTGTGCGAGCACGTCCAGCTGCGAGGGCACCCAGGCCTCCACCCGCAGGTTCGCGGGCAGCTCGTCCGCCGGGGGCAGCAGGTGCTGCTGCTCGGCGGGCAGCTTCCACAGCACGTCGGTGCCGCGCTCGCCGAGCCTGCGGGTGACCTCCAGCAGCGAGCGCACCTGCTCGGCGGTGAGCCGCGTGATGGTGCCGAAACCCATGTACACCACGGAATCACGCGCGGACAGCCAGGCGGCGAGCCCGTCGTCCTCGGGCGCCTGCGGCAGCGGCGGCACCATCGTGCCGACCAGCCGCAGGTGCTCGGGGGCGGAGAACGGGTAGTCCAGTTCGGGGACGGAGTAGCACAGCACCAGCTCCGCGTGCTCGATGCGGGACATGAACCCGCCCGCCTCCGGCGCGATGCCCAGCTCGTCGCGGATCCGCTGGTCCCGGGCGGCGCGTTCGCGCAGCTCCTTGGTGAGGAACATGCCGAGCGTGCGGAACTTGAACACCCGGTTCGCGAGCCGCTGCCACGGCGACATCTCGTAGGGCAACCCGGAGTGCGGGACGGGGAAGTCCGGTCCGGTGTAGGACTTCGCGAACGGGATGTGCGAGGTGAGCACGTTGCTCGGCATGAACGGCACGCCCAGCACGAACGGGATGCCCTTGGTGATGGCCAGTTCGCAGCCGTAGGAGCACATGCTCTCCACGACCAGCAGCGCCGGGCGGATCTCCTCGACGGCGGCCTCCAGCGCGCGGTACTTGTCGATGCGCGCCTCGGGGGAGAAGGTGTGCCGGATGACCGCGCGGTGCGCCTTGAAGCGGGACCGCTGCGTGACCTCCCGGTACACCTCGTCGTCCCAGGTGACCGCGGACATCTCCGGGACGACCGGGCCGAGCGGGACGAAGTGCACCGGGCTGTCCACCTGCTGCGCGGCCACCTCGTCGCGCCGGTTGTCGTCGGTGGCGAAGTGCAGGTCGGCGACACCGCGCCGGGACAGCTCCTGCGCCAGCACGAGCAGCGGGTTGAGCAGCCCGCTCTCCGGGTAGCTGACGAACAGGATCGGCCGCCGGGTCGATTCCATGGGCACACCCTCCAGAGTCGGCGTCCCGGCCGGGACGGGGAACTTTCTCCCACAGCGGGGTGCGGGGAATCCTTAGTCCTGCGCCCGCTTCCAGCCCCGCGACCTGCGGCTCTAGGGAAAAGTACAGCGAATCGGCACCTACGCTGCGCACTCGAATGGTGCAGTCCCGCCCGACTTCTCCTGAGGTGGTGCAGCGCATGACGATCCGGCGCACGACGAGCCCGGCCGGTGCCGATCCCGGTGGCGCGGCCGATCCGATCGCGGTGGTGTCGATGGCGTGCCGGTTCCCCGGTGGGGTGCGGTCCCCGGAGGACCTGTGGGAGCTGGTGGGCTCCGATTCCGGTGCGGCGTCGGCGTTTCCGCTCGACCGGGGCTGGGACGTGGACGCGCTGCGCGCGGCCTGTGCGGTGGAGACCGGGGGTTTCCTGCCGGACGCGGCCGGGTTCGACGCGGAGTTCTTCAAGATCTCGCCGCGGGAGGCGCTGGCGATGGATCCGCAGCAGCGGGTGCTGCTGGAGGTCGTCTGGGAGGCGCTGGAGCGCGCCGGGATCGACCCGGAGTCGTTGCGCGGCAGCCGGACCGGCGTGTTCGCGGGCCTGCACGGCCAGGACTACGCGGTGGCCGCGGAAGGCGCGGCGGAGGACGTGAGCGGGCACGCGGTGACCGGGTTCTCGCCCGCGGTCGCCGCCGGCCGGGTGGCGTACCTGCTGGGGTTGTCCGGTCCGGCGCTGGCGGTGGACACGGCGTCCTCGTCGTCGCTGGTGGCGGTGCACGTGGCGGCGCGGTCGCTGGCGGCGGGCGAGTGCGAACTGGCGCTGGTGGCGGGGGTGTCGGTGATGTCCACGCCCGCCGCGTTCGTCGGCTACTCGCGGCAGGGCGGGCTGGCCGCCGACGGTCGCTGCAAGCCGTTCTCCGCCGACGCGGACGGCACGGCCTGGTCGGAGGGCGCCGGGGTGGTGCTGCTGGAACCGCTGTCGCGGGCGCGCGAGCACGGACACGAGGTGCTGGCGCTGCTGCGCGGGTCGGCGGTGAACTCCGACGGCGCCTCGACCGGTCTGACCGCGCCGAGCGGGGCGGCGCAGCGCGCGGTGATCCGGGACGCGCTCGCCGCCGCCGGACTCGAACCGTCCGATGTGGACGTGGTGGAGGCGCACGGCACCGGGACCCCCGTGGGCGATCCGGTGGAGGCCGAGGCACTGCTGGCGACCTACGGGCAGGACCGGGAGGTGCCGCTGCTGCTGGGATCGCTGAAGGGCCACCTGGGACACGCGCAGGCCGCCGCCGGCATGGCCGGGTTGATCAAATCGGTGCTGGCGCTGAGCCGGGACCGGCTGCCGGGCATCCGGAACCTGCGCGCCCCGACCACCGAGGTGGACTGGACCGCGGGTGCGGTGGAGGTGCTGGCCGGGCCCGCGCCGTGGCCGCGCACCGACCGGGTGCGCCGCGCCGGGGTGTCCTCGTTCGGCATCAGCGGGACGAACGCGCACGTCATCGTGGAACGACCGGAGCCGGTCGAGCAGGCGGAGCCGGCTGCCGAGATCGAGCCGGCGGCGGTGCCGCTGCCGGTGTCGGCGCGCTCGGCCGGGGCGTTGGAGGAGCTGGTCGCCCAGGTCGCGGACCTGGCCGACGGGAGCTCGGGCCCCCCGGTGGACCTGGGCTGGTCGCTGGCGACGCGGCGGCACCTCTTCGAGCGGCGCGCGGTGCTGCTGAGCACCGCGGACGGCACGGCCGAGGTGGCGCGCGGGACCGCCGAGGACGGGCCGCTGGCGGTGCTGTTCTCCGGGCAGGGTTCGCAGCGGCTCGGCATGGGCCGCGAGCTGCACGCCCGGTTCCCGGTGTTCGCCGCGGCCTTCGACGAGGTCCTCGCCGAGCTGGACCCGCACCTGGAGCGGCCGCTGCGCGAGGTGGTGTGGGGCGCCGACCAGGCCGCGCTGGACGGGACGGGGTGCGCGCAGCCCGCGCTGTTCGCGGTCGAGGTCGCGCTGTTCCGCCTCGCCGAGTCGCACGGCATCCGCCCCGGCCACGTGGGTGGCCATTCGGTCGGCGAGGTGACCGCCGCGCACGTCTCCGGTGCGCTGCCGCTGCCGGACGCGGCGGCGCTGATCGCGGCCCGGGGCCGGTTGATGCAGGCGCTGCCGCCCGGCGGCGCGATGGCCGCGGTGCAGGCGGCGGAGGCGGAGGTGGCCCCGCTGCTCACGGACCGGCTGGGTGTGGCCGCGGTGAACGCGCCGGACGCGGTGGTCGTCTCCGGTGACGCCGAGCAGGTGGCCGCGCTGGCCGAGCATTTCACCGAGCTGGGCCGCAAGGCGAACCGGCTGCGGGTGTCGCACGCCTTCCACTCGCCGTTGGTGGAACCGGTGCTGGCGGAGTTCCGCGAGGTCGTCGCGGGCCTGTCGTTCGCCGAGCCGTCGATCCCGGTGGTGTCCAACCGCACCGGTGCCCTCGCCGGGCCGGGCGAGCTGTCCGATCCGGAGCACTGGGTGCGGCACGTGCGGGAACCGGTGCGGTTCGCCGACGGTGTCGCCGCGCTGCACGCGGCGGGGGTGCGGCGGTTCCTGGAGCTGGGGCCGGACGGCGTGCTGTCCGGGCTGGTGCCGGAGTCGGTGCCGGACGGCCGCGCGGTCGTCGTGCCCGCGTTGCGCCGGGATCGGGACGAGGAGGCGGCGTGGGTGACCGCGCTGGCCCGGCTGCACGTCACCGGCGTCCCGGTGGACTGGTCCGCGGTGTTCGCCGGTACCGGGCCGCGTCCGGTGGCGCTGCCGACCTACCCGTTCCAGCACGAGCGGTTCTGGCCGACGAGGACGACCGCGGGCCCGGTCGCGGCGAGCGCTGCGGGAACCACGGCGCCGCAACGGGTTCCGGAGGTGCCGGACCGGTTCGCCGAGCTGCCGGAGCGCAAGCGGGTGCCGTTCCTGCTGGACCTGGTGCGCGCCGAGGCCGCCGCGGTCCTCGGGCACCGCGACCTCGACCGGGTGGGCGCGGACCGGGTGTTCAAGGAGGCGGGCTTCGAGTCGCTGACCGGCGTGGAGCTGCGGGACAGGCTGGGCGCCGCGACGGGCCTGCGGCTGCCGACCTCGCTGGCGTTCGACCGCCCCACCCCGCGCGCGGTGGCCGAGCACCTCGCCGGGCTGCTCGCCGCCGATCTCCCGACGACGGACCTGACCGCCGAGCTGGCCGACTGGGAACGCCGCCTGGCCGACGTTCCCGCGGACCCGGCGGAGCGGGAACGACTGGCGGCCCACCTGGACCGCCTCGCCGCGCGCCTCCGCGGGGCCCCGCCGAACGACACCGCCGACGACGACGTAGCCGAAGCCTCCCTGGACCGCCTCCTCGACCTCATCGACGAGGAGTTCGTCGCCTGACCCCTTCCTCTCCGTCGTCCCGTCAGCGGCGCAGCCGCTGAGCAGCCGACCACCGCAGCAACAGGACCACCAGCGGGTTCTCAGCGGTGTCCTCGTGAGGACAGCGTTTTCACACGTGGCGGAGCCACCGGTGAGAACGATCCCGCAGCGAGGGCGCCGCTGAGGTTCCGCCACCGGACCCGCGAAGCACGACGAGTTCGGAGATCGCCGAGCAAAGGACTGACCGGTGCAGGATGACCAGCAGGACAAAGTCGTCGACTACTTGCGGCGGCTCACCGTCGACCTGCGCCACGCGCGCAGGCGCATCGAGGAGCTGGAGGACCGCGAGCGGGAACCGATCGCGGTGGTCGGCATGGCGTGCCGCTACCCGGGCGGGGTCCGTTCGCCGGAGGACCTGTGGGAGCTGGTGGCGGCGGGCGCGGACGCGGTGTCGGACTTCCCCGCGGACCGCGGCTGGGACCTGGCGGCGCTGCGCCGCGACAGCACCACCACGACCGGCGGTTTCCTGGACGACGCGGCGGGGTTCGACGCGGAGTTCTTCGGGATCTCCCCGCGCGAGGCGCAGGCGATGGACCCGCAGCAGCGGTTGCTGCTGGAGGTGTGCTGGGAGGCGGTGGAGCGCGCCGGGGTGGTGCCGGCGGCGTTGCGCGGCACCCGGGCCGGGGTGTTCGTCGGCTCCTACCACTGGGGCCGGTCGCAGGCGGTGGCCGCGGACCTGGGCGGACACACGATGACGGGCACGGCGGCGAGCGTGCTGTCCGGCAGGCTCGCGTACGCGCTGGGCCTGGAGGGCCCGGCGCTGACGGTGGACACGGCGTGCTCGTCGTCGCTGGTGGCGCTGCACCTGGCGGCGCGGTCGCTGCGCGCGGAGGAGTCGTCGCTGGCGATCGTCGGCGGGGTGACGGTGCTGTCGGACCCATCGTTGTTCGTGGAGTTCAGCAGGCAGGGCGGATTGTCGGCGGACGGGCGCTGCAAGGCGTTCTCGGCGGACGCGGACGGCACGGGCTGGGCGGAGGGCGCCGGGGTGCTGGTGCTGCAACGGCTCGCCGACGCGCGTCGGGAGGGGCGCGAGGTGCTGGCGGTGCTGCGCGGCAGCGCGGTGAACCAGGACGGCGCGTCGAACGGGCTGACGGCGCCGAACGGCCCGGCGCAGCGGCGGGTGATCGAGCGGGCGCTGGCGAGCGCCGGGCTCGAACCGTCCGATGTGGACGCCGTCGAGGCGCACGGCACGGGTACTCCGCTGGGTGATCCGATCGAGGCGCAGGCGCTGCTGGAGGCCTACGGGACCGGCCGGGACCGGCCGCTGTGGCTGGGTTCGTTGAAGTCGAACATCGGGCACGCGCAGGCCGCCGCCGGCGTCGGTGGCGTGATCAAGGTGGTGCAGGCGATGCGGCACGGCGTGCTGCCGCGCACCTTGCACGCGGCGGAACCGTCACCGCACGTGGACTGGAACTCCGGTTCGCTGCGCCTGCTGACCGAGCAGGTGGACTGGCCGGGCACCGATCGGCCGCGGCGGGCCGCGGTGTCCTCGTTCGGGGTGAGCGGCACCAACGCGCACGCCGTGCTGGAGCAGGCGCCGCCGGTGGCGGCCGGCGAGCCCGGCGACGCGGCACCGGAGTCCGGTGGCACCGTCCCGTGGGTGCTCTCCGCCCGCACCGAGCGGGCGTTGCGCGCGCAGGCCGAGCGGCTGGCCGACCACCTCGGCTCCGCCGAGCCGGATCCGGTGGACGTCGGGCATGCGCTGCTGCGCACTCGCTCGTCGTTCGAGCACCGCGCCACCGTGCTCGGCGCGGACCGGGAGCGGCTGCTGTCCGGGTTGCGCTCGCTCGCCGCGGACACCCCGGACCCGTCGGTCGTGCGGGGCGTCGCGGACGTCGGCGCCGACGGCGGGATCGTGTTCGTCTTCCCCGGCCAGGGCGCCGCGTGGGCCGGGATGGGTCGCGCGCTGCTGGCCGAGTCGCCGGTGTTCGCGGCGCGCATCGCCGAGTGCGAGCAGGTGTTCGCCGAGTTCGTGGACTGGTCGCTGGTGGCGGTGCTGCGCGGCGAGGACGGCGCCCCGTCGCTGGAGCGCGACGACGTGCAGCAGCCGGCGACGTTCGCGGTGATGGTGGCGCTGGCCGAGCTGTGGCGGTCCCGCGGCGTCGAACCCGATGCGGTGGTTGGCCATTCGCAGGGCGAGATCGCGGCCGCGGTGGTGGCCGGGGCGCTGTCGTTGCGGGACGGCGCGCAGCTGGTCGCGCGGCGCGGGAAGGTCATCGGCGAACGGCTCGCGGGGACCGGCGGCCTGCTCTCGGTGGCGCTGCCGCGCGACGACGCGCAGCGCCGGATCGAGGGCCGGGAGCTGTCGCTGGCCGCGGTGAACGGCCCGGCGTCGGTGGCGGTCTCCGGTTCGGAGGCCGAGCTGGACGCGCTGGCCGCGGAGCTCGTCGCGGAGGACGTGCGGGTCCGCCGGGTCCCGATGGACTACCCGTCGCACTCCGCGCACGTCGAACCGCTGCGGGCGGAACTGCTCGCCGGGTTCGCCGGGATCACCCCGCTGGTGCCGCGGGTCCCGTTCCGCTCCACCGTCACCGGCGAGTGGTGCACCGCGGCGGACACCGGCCCCGAGCACTGGTTCCGGAACATGCGCGGCACCGTGCTGTTCGCCCCGGCCGTGGACGCCCTGCTGGCGGACGGTTTCCGGGTGTTCCTGGAGATCGGGGCACACCCGGTGCTGACCGCGGCCGTGCAGGACCTGATCGAGCGGCACGAGGTGCCCGCCGTCGCCCCCGGCACGCTGCGCCGCGACGACGGCGGGCTCGACCGGTTCCTGACCGCGGCGGCCGAGGTGTTCGTCCGCGGCGCCGGGGTGGACTGGTCCCGCGACCTGTCCGGTGGCCGGGTGGTGGACCTGCCGACCTACGCCTTCCAGCACCAGCGGTTCTGGACCGGGCCGTCGCGGGCGGGCGATGCGGTGGACGCGGAGTTCTGGGCGGCGGTGGAGCAGCGGGACGCGCGGGCGCTGACCGCGAACCTGGACGTGGACGAGCGGGCGCTGGCCGCGGTGCTGCCCGCGCTCTCGGCGTGGCGGGAGCAGCGCCGCGCGGCCTCGGCGGCCGACGCGTGGCGCTACGAGGTGGGCTGGACACCGGTGGACGACCTGGGCGGGGTCCCGCCGGGCCGCTGGCTGCTGGTCGGCACCGGCGAAGACGACGAGGTGGCGGACGCGCTCGCCGCGTGCGGCGTCCAGGTCGAGCGGCTGGTGCTCGACGAGTCCCACCTGGACCGGGACGTGCTCGCCGCCGGGCTGGCCGATGCGGGCGGGGTCGCGGGCGTCGTCTCCACGCTCGCCGGCCACGAGGAGCCGGGGGAGCGGTACCCGGACCTGCCGCTGGGCTTGGCGTTGACCGTCTCCCTGGTGCAGGCGCTCGGCGACGCGGGTCTCGACGCTCCGATGTGGACGGTCACCCGGGACGCGGTGGCCGCGGCCGCGGACGACGCGGTGGCGAACCCGGTGCAGGCGCAGGTGCAGGGCGTGTCCTGGACGGCGGCGCTGGAACATCCGCTGCGCTGGGGCGGGACCGTGGACCTGCCCGCACGACCGGGCGAGCGGGACGCGTCGCTGCTGGCGGCGGTGCTCGCCGACCCGCGCGGTGAGGACCAGCTGGCCGTCCGGGACGGCGCGGTGCTGGCCCGCCGCGTGGTGCGCGCCGCCGCACCGCGCCCGGTGCGCAGCTGGGAACCGCGCGGCACGGTGCTGATCACCGGCGGCACCGGCGCGATCGGGCCAGACCTGGCGCGCTGGCTCGCCGAGCGGGGTGCGGGGCGCATCGTGCTCACCTCGCGGCGCGGCCCGGATGCCGAGGGCGTGCCGGAGCTGGTCGCGGAACTGGCCGAGCTCGGCACCGAGGTCACCGTCGAGTCCTGCGACGTCGCCGACCGGGACGCGCTCGCCGCGCTGCTGGACCGGCTCGCCGCCGCGGGCCACGAGATCCGCACCGCGGTGCACGCGGCCGTCACCATCGAGCTGGGCGCGCTCGACGAGCTCGACCTGGACTCGGTGCAGCGGGTGGTGCGCGCCAAGGTCGCCGGGGCGCGGCACCTGGACGCGCTGCTCGGCGCCGAGCTGGACGCGTTCGTGCTGTACTCCTCGATCGCCGGGATGTGGGGCAGCGGGTCGCACGCCGCCTACGCGGCCGGGAACGCCTACCTGGCGGCGCTGGCGCAGCAGCGGCGCGCCCGCGGGCTGACCGCCACCTCGCTGCACTGGGGGAAGTGGCCGGACTCCCCGGAGCTGGCCGCCGCCGACCGGCACGGGGCGCGCCGCAGCGGGCTGCGCATCCTCGACCCGGCCACCGCGTTCACCGCGCTGCACCGGGCGCTGGACGAGGACGCCGCGGTGCTCGCGCTGACCGACGTGGACTGGGCCGAGTACCACCAGGTGTTCAGCGCCGCCCGGCCCACCACCCTGTTCGACGACCTGCCCGAGGTGCGGGACCGGGCGGACGCCCCGGCCGAGACCGGCGGGTTCGCCGAGCGGCTGCGCGCGCTGCCCGCCGAGGAGCGGGCCGCGCTGCTGCTGGACCTGGTGCGCGCCGAGGCGAGCGCCGCGCTCGGCGGCTCCGGTGCGCTCGCCGACCACCGCGCGTTCCGCGAGGTCGGCTTCGACTCGGTGACCACCGTGGAGCTGCGGAACCGGCTGGTGCGCGCCACCGGACTCGCGCTGCCCAGCACCGTCGTGTTCGACCACCCGTCGCCCGCGGCGCTCGCCGACCACCTCGGGACCTGGTTCGACGGGGCCGGGGGGGCCCGCGTCGAGGTCCGCGGGCCTGCGGACGAACCGATCGCGATCATCGGCACCGGCTGCCGGCTGCCCGGTGGCGTCACCGGTCCCGACGAGCTGTGGCGGCTGGTGCGCGACGGCGTCGACGCGATCGGGCGGGCGCCGCGGGACCGCGGCTGGGACCTGGCCGAGCGCTACGACCCGGACCCGCAGCGGGCCGGGCGCACCTACTCGCTGCTCGGCGGTTTCCTGGACGACCCGGCGGGGTTCGACGCGGAGTTCTTCGGGATCTCCCCGCGCGAGGCGCAGGCGATGGACCCGCAGCAGCGGCTGCTGCTGGAGACCGGCTGGGAAGCGCTGGAACGCGCCGGGATCGACCCGGCGTCGCTGCGCGGCACTTCCACCGGCACCTTCGTCGGCGCCACCCACCAGGGCTACAGCGCGAGCACCTTCGGCATCGACGACGGCACCGAGGGCCAGTACATCACCGGTGCCGCGGCGAGCGTGCTCTCCGGCAGGCTCGCCTACCTGCTCGGCCTGGAGGGCCCGGCGCTGACCGTGGACACCGCGTGCTCGGCGTCGCTGGTGGCGCTGCACCTGGCGTGCCGCTCGCTGCGCTCCGGGGAGAGTTCGCTGGCGCTGGCCGCCGGATCGACCGTGATGGCCGGGCCGCAGGACTTCCTCGGGTTCAGCAGGCTGGGCGCGCTGGCCGCGGACGGGCGCTGCAAGGCGTTCGCGGCGGACGCCGACGGGATGAGCCTCGCCGAAGGCGTCGGCGTCCTCGTGCTGGAACGGCTCTCCGACGCGCGCCGGAACGGGCACCCGGTGCTGGCGGTGGTGCGCGGCTCGGCCACGAACCAGGACGGCGCCTCGAACGGGCTGACCGCGCCGAACGGGCCCGCGCAGCAGCGGGTCATCCGCGCCGCCCTCGCCGACGCCGGACTCGAACCGTCCGAAGTGGACGCCGTCGAGGCGCACGGCACCGGCACCGCCCTCGGCGATCCGATCGAGGCGCAGGCGCTGCTGGCCACCTACGGCGCGGCCGAGCGGACCTCGCCGCTGTGGCTGGGGTCGCTGAAGACGAACATCGGGCACTCGCAGGCCACCGCGGGCATCGCGGGCGTGCTCAAGGTGGTGGAGGCGATGCGGCACGGCGTGCTGCCGCGCACCCTGCACGCCGCCGAACCGACCGGGCACGTCGACTGGTCCGCGGGACGGGTGCGGCTGCTCACCGACGAGGTCGAGTGGAACCCGGGACGGCCGCGGCGGGCGGGCGTGTCCGCGTTCGGCATCAGCGGCACCAACGCGCACGTCGTCCTCGAGCAGGCCCCGGCGGAACCCGCCGCCGAGCAGGAACCGCCCGGCAGCCGCGACGGGATCGTGCCGTGGGTGCTGTCGGCGAAGTCCGAGGCCGCGCTGCGCGAGCAGGCCGCCCGGCTCGCCCCGGTCGCGCCCGACGCCGACCCGGCGGAGCTCGCGTGGTCGCTGCTGACGACCCGCGCCCGGTTCGAGCACCGCGCGGTGGTGCTCGGTGCGGACACCGGCGAACTGGCCGCCGGACTGGACGCGCTCGCCACCGGCGGCGCCGGGGACGCGGTGCGCGGCAGCGACGTCGGCGGGCCCGGCCCGGTGTTCGTCTACCCGGGGCAGGGTTCGCAGTGGCGCGGCATGGGGCGCGCGCTGCTCGCCACCTCCGCGGTGTTCGCGGACGCGGTCGACGAGTGCGAGCGCGCGCTGGCGCCGCACGTGGACTGGTCGCTGCGCGAAGTGCTCGACGGGACCGCCGACCCGGAGCTGGCCGAGCGGGTCGACGTGGTGCAGCCCGCGCTGTTCGCCACCATGATCGCGCTCACCGAGCTGTGGCGGGCGCACGGCTGCACGCCGTCCGCGGTGATCGGGCACTCGCAGGGCGAGATCGCCGCGGCCTGCGCGGCGGGCGCGCTGTCCCTGCCGGACGCGGCGCGGGTCGTGGCGCTGCGCAGCAAGGCGCTGCTGGCGCTGGCCGGGCAGGGCGGCATGGTGTCGCTGGCCGTGTCCGCGGAACGTGCCACCGAACTGCTCGAACCGTGGGCGGGGCGGGTGTCGCTGGCCGTGGTCAACGGGCCGTCCTCGGTGGTGGTGTCCGGCGAACCCGGCGCGCTGGAGGAGCTGCTCGCCGAGTGCGGGGGCCGCGAGGTCCGCGCCCGGAAGGTCAACGTGGACTACGCCTCGCATGGCCCGCACGTCGAGCAGGTGCGGGCGGAGCTGGCCGAGGCGCTGGCCCCGATCACCCCGCGCCCGGCGGCGATCCCGTTCTACTCGACCGTCACCGGGCAGCGGCTGGACACCACCGGCCTGGACGCCGGCTACTGGTTCGCGAACCTGCGCCGAACGGTGCGGATGGCCGAGGCGACGCGCGCGCTGCTGGCCGACGGCCGCCGCGCGTTCGTCGAGATCAGCCCGCACCCGGTGCTGGCCGCGGCCGTCGAGGAGACGATCGAGGACGCCTGCCCGGATCCGGCGGTCGTGCTCGGCACGCTGCGCCGCGACGACGGCGGCCCGCACCGGTTCCTGCGCTCGCTGGCGGAGGCGCACGCGCACGGCGTCGAGGTGGACTGGACGCGCACCCTCACCGGCGCGCCCGCCCGGGCCGTGCCGCTGCCGACCTACCCGTTCCAGCACCGGCAGTACTGGTGGGCACGGCGCGCGGAACGCGGCGGCGCACCCGATTCCGCGTTCTGGGAGCTGGTCGACCGCGGCGATCCGGCGGCGCTGTCCGCGGAACTCGGCGTGGACGGCGCGGCGGTGCTACCCGCGCTGGCCCGCTGGCGGGATCGGTCCCGGCACCGCGCCGAGGTCGAGGAGCTGCGCTACCGGATCGGCTGGACCCGGCTGCCCGCGGCCGAGCGCGCGGGCACCCGGCTGGTGGTGGTGCCCGATTCCGCGGACGAGTGGACGTCGGCGGTGCTCGACGCGCTCGGGCCGGACGTCGACGTGCTCCGCACCAGCGCCGCGGACCGCGCCGAGCTCGCCGCCGAACTGCGCGCGGCCACCGCGGACCGCGAGTTCCGCTCGGTGCTCTCGCTGCTCGCCGCGGCCGCGCACGACCCGGTGCGCGCCGCGCTGGTGCAGGTGCAGGCGTTCGCCGACGCCGGTCCGGCCGCGCCGCTGTGGTGCGCGACCCGCGCCGCGGTGTCCGTGGCCGGTGAGGACGTGCGCCCCGAGCAGACCGCCGCGTGGGGCCTGGGCCGCGTCGCCGCGCTGGAGCTCCCGGACCGGTGGGGTGGCCTGCTGGACCTGCCGGCGGAGCTGGACGAGGCGACCGCGCGGCTGCTGCCCGGCGCCGCGTCCGGGGCGGAGGACCAGGTGGCGCTGCGCGGTGGACTCGCGCACGGCCGCAGGTTGCTGCGCCCCGCCCCCGCGTCCGGCGACGGGTTCCGCACCGGCGGGACCGCGCTGATCACCGGTGGCACCGGTGGCGTCGGCTCGTTCGTCGCGAAGTGGGTCGTGGAGCGCGGCGCCGAGCACGTGGTGCTCGCCGGCCGGCGCGGCCCGGCCGCGCCCGGTGCGGACCGGGTCGCCGCCGAGCTGCGGGAACTGGGCGCGCGGGTCACCGTCGCCGCCTGCGACGTGGCCGACCGGGACGCGCTGGGGAAGCTGCTGGCCGAGGTCGGCGAGCTGCGCTCGGTGTTCCACGCCGCCGGTGTCGCCGACGGTGACGCCCCGGTGCTCGAACTCACCGGGCAGCGGCTGGACGCGTTGCTGCGCGCCAAGCGGGACGCGGCGCGGCACCTACACGAGCTCACCGCCGGGCACCCGCTGGACGCGTTCGTGCTGTTCTCCTCCGGCGCCGCGGCCTGGGGCAGCGGCGGGCAGCCGGGGTACGCGGCGGCGAACGCCTTCCTCGACGGCCTGGCCGAGCACCGCCGCGCGCGCGGGCTGCCCGCCACGTCGGTGGCCTGGGGCACCTGGGGCGAGGCCGGGATGGCGGCCGACGACGCGACGGGCGACCGGTTGCGCAGGCAGGGGGTCCCCGCGATGCGGCCGGACGTCGCGCTCGGCGGACTCGACAGGTCCATCGTGGACGGTGCGGCGACGGCGGTGGTCTCCGCGCTGGACTGGGAGAAGTTCGCCCCCGGCTTCACCGCCGCCCGGCCGAGCCCGCTGCTGGCCGAGCTCCCCGAGGCCCGCGCGGTGCTGGACGCCGCACCCGCGGCCGCCGACTCCGGCGGGCTGCGGGACCGGTTGCGAAGCCTGCCCGCCACCGAACGGGCCAAGGCGCTGCTGGAGGTGGTGCGCGGGGAAGCCGCCGCCACCCTCGGTCACGACGGCGCGCACGCCGTCCCCGCGTCCCGCGCGTTCAAGGACGTCGGCTTCGACTCGGTGACCGCGGTCGAACTGCGCAACCGGCTGCGCACCACCACCGGGCTGCCGCTGCCCGCGGCGCTCGTGTTCGACCACCCGACCCCGTCGGCGCTGGCCGCGCACCTGGCCGCCGAGCTGTTCGGCGACGCCGCGGACCGGCCGGCCGATCCGGACGACCACATCCGCGAGGTCCTCAGCACCATCCCGCTCGGCAGGCTGCGCCAGGCGGGCCTGCTGGACGTGGTGCTGCGGCTGGCCGAGGACGACCCGGAGCCCGCCGCGGCCGAACCCGCCGCGGCCGCGGACTCCATCGACGACATGGACGCCGAGAGCCTGCTGCGGCTGGCGACCGGCACCAGCGAGTGAACCGGGGGAACGGGATGACCGACTCCAACGCCCAGTACGTCGAAGCGCTGCGCTCCTCGCTGAAGGAGGTCGAGCGGCTGCGCGAGCAGAACCAGCGGCTGGTGTCCGCGGCGGCCGAGCCGATCGCCGTCGTCGGCATCGGCTGCCGGTTCCCCGGCGGCGTCGGTACGCCCGAGCAGCTGTGGGACCTCGTCGCGGCCGAACGCGACGCGATCGGGCCGTTCCCCACCGACCGCGGCTGGGACCTGGAGCGGCTGCGCGGCGAGGGGCCCGGTTCCAGCCTCGCGCTCGAAGGCGGATTCCTGGACGGCATGGCGGAGTTCGACGCCGAGTTCTTCGGCATCGCCCCGCGCGAGGCGGTCGCGATGGACCCGCAGCAGCGGCTGCTGCTGGAGACCGCGTGGGAGGCGCTGGAACGCGCCGGGATCGACCCGGCGGCGCTGCGCGGCTCGGCGACGGGCGTGTTCGCCGGCACCACCGGGCAGGACTACGGCAAGGTCCTGGACGCCTCCGACGAGGACGTGGAGGTGTACTCGACGACCGGGCACGCGGCCTGCGTGCTGTCCGGGCGGTTGTCCTACCTGCTGGGTCTGGAGGGCCCGGCGATCACGGTGGACACCGGCTGCTCGTCCTCCCTGGTGGCGCTGCACCAGGCGGTGCAGGCGCTGCGGTCGGGGGAGTGCTCGCTGGCGCTGACCGGCGGTGCCTCGGTGATGGCGACTCCGGGCCCGTTCACCTCGTTCACCGCGCAGCACGGGCTGGCCGCCGACGGCCGGTGCAAGCCGTTCGCGGCGGGTGCCGACGGGACCGGCTGGGGCGAGGGCGCCGGGGTGCTGGTGCTGGAGCGGCTGTCCGACGCGCGCAGGAACGGCCGCGAGGTGCTGGCGGTGGTGCGCGGCAGCGCGGTCAACCAGGACGGCGGTTCGAACGGGCTGACCGCGCCGAACGGCCCGGCGCAGCAGCGCGTCATCCGCGCGGCGCTGGAGAACGCCCGCCTCGCACCGTCCGATGTGGACATGGTGGAGGCGCACGGGACCGGGACCTCGCTGGGCGATCCGATCGAGGCGCAGGCGCTGCTGGCGGCCTACGGGCAGGACCGGGACGAACCGCTGTGGCTGGGCTCGGTGAAGTCGAACATCGGCCACACCCAGGCCGCCGCGGGCGTCGCCGGCGTGATCAAGGTGGTGCTGGCGATGCGGCACGGCGTGCTGCCGCGCAGCCTGCACGCCGACGCGCCCTCCGGCGACGTGGACTGGTCCGCGGGCGAGGTCCGGCTGCTCACCGAACGCCGGGACTGGCCGCAGCGGGACCGGGCGCGCCGCGCGGGCGTGTCGTCCTTCGGGATCAGCGGCACCAACGCGCACGTCGTCGTCGAGCAGGCCCCGCCGGTCGAGCCCGCCCCGCGCGAGCAGCGGGTGGCGCCGGAGGTGGTGGCGCTGCCGGTGTCCGCCCGCGACCCGGAGGCCCTGTCCGCGCAGCTGGACCGGCTCGACGCGCACCTCGCCGCGCACCCCGGCCTGGCGCCGCTGGACGTGGCGCTGACCCTCGCGTCGGCGCGGTCCGCGTTCGAGCACCGCGCGGTGCGGCTCGCCGGACCGGACGGCGTGGTCGCGGTCGCGGAGGGCGAAGCGGCGCCGGAGTGCGCCTCCGCCTTCCTGTTCGCCGGGCAGGGTGCGCAGCGGCTCGGCATGGGCCGGGAGCTGCACGCCCGATTCCCCGCGTTCGCCGAAGCGCTCGACGCGGTGTGCGCCGAGCTCGATCCGCACCTGCCGCGCCCGCTGCGCGAGGTGATGTGGGGCGAGGACGCGGAGTCGTTGCAGCGCACCGAGTTCGCCCAGCCCGCGCTGTTCGCCGTCGAGGTCGCGCTGTTCCGGCTGCTGGAGAGCCACGGCGTGCACCCGGACCACCTGGTGGGCCATTCCATCGGCGAGATCGCCGCCGCGCACGTGGCCGGCGTGCTGTCGCTGCCGGACGCGGCGAAGCTCGTCGCCGCCCGCGGCCGGGTGCTGCAGGCCCTGCCCGCCGGGGGCGGGATGCTCGCGGTGCGGGCCACCGAGGACGAGGTCGCGGAGCTGCTCGACGAGCGGGTGGGCATCGCCGCGATCAACGGACCCGACTCGCTGGTGCTCTCCGGCGACGCCGCGCGCCTCGACGAGATCGCCGCGCGCTGGGCGGAGGACGGGCGCAGGACGACGCGGCTCGCGGTCAGCCACGCGTTCCACTCGCCGCTGATAGACCCGGCGCTCGCCGAGTTCCGGGCCGTCGTGTCCGAGCTGAGCTTCGGCACCCCGCGGCTGCCGATCGTCTCCACCCGCACCGGCGGCACCGGTGCCGACTTCGGCGACGTCGAGCACTGGGTGCGGCACGTGCGCGAACCCGTGCGGTTCGCCGACGCCGTCGGTGTGCTGGGCGGGCGCGGCGTGCGCGCTTTCCTGGAGCTCGGCCCGGACGGCGCGCTGTCCGCCCTGACCGCCCGGTTGCTGCCGGACGCGGTGGCGGTGCCGCTGCTGCGCGCCGACCGCGGTGAGGAGCGCACCGCGTTGACCGCGCTGGCCCGCGCGCACGTCGCGGGGGTGCCGGTGGACTGGGCCGCCGTGCTGGACGGCACCGGTGCCCGGCGGGTGGACCTGCCGACCTACCCGTTCCAGCGCCGCCGCTTCTGGCCCACGACCTCCCGGGCCCGCGGTGGTGCCGCACCCGCCGCGGGTCCGGGATCCCACCCGCTGCTGGGGGCCCGGGTGGAGCTCGCCGGCGGCGACGAGGTGCTGTTCGAGTCGGTGCTGTCGGTGGCGGCGCAGCCGTGGCTGGCCGGGCACGTCGTCGGCGGCCGGATCCTGCTGCCGGGCACCGCGTTCCTGGAACTGGCGCTGCGCGCGGCGGACGAGACCGGGTGCGCGGGGGTGGCGGAGCTGGCGCTGGCCGCGCCGCTGGTGCTGCCCGCCGATGGCGCGGTCCGGGTGCAGGTGCGCGTCGCCGCGCCCGGGGCGGACGGCAGCCGCACCGCGGACGTGTTCGCCCGCGCCGACGAGGACGCGCCGTGGATCCGGCACGCCACCGGTGTGCTCGGCGCCGCCATCGATCGCGGGGTGCCGCTGACCGAGTGGCCGCCCGCGGCGGAACCGGTGGACCTGGCCGGGTCGTACGAGCGGCTGGCGGAGCTCGGATTCGACTACGGTCCCGCGTTCCGCGGGTTGCGGCGGGTCTGGCGCGGCGACGGCGAGGTGTTCGCCGAGGTCGAGCTGCCGTCCGATGTGGACGCCGACGAGTTCGGCCTGCACCCGGCGCTGCTGGACGCGGTGCAGCAGGCGGCCGCGTTCGCCGACCTGGGGCCGATCAGCCGGGGGGCGCTGCCGTTCGCCTGGGAGGGCGTCGCGCTGCACGCGACCGGCGCCGCCGCGGTCCGCGCCCGCCTCGCCCGCGCCGGCGAGGACGCGGTGTCGGTGGTCGTCGCGGACGGGCGGGGCGCACCGGTCGCCACCGTGGATTCCCTGCTGGCGCGGGAGGTTCCGGCCGAGGGCGTCGGTGCCGCCGCCACCGCGCGCGAGGCGCTGTTCCGGCTCGACCACGAGCCGATCCAGGTCGAGGAGCGGCCGGAGCGGGTGACCGCGCTGGCGCCGATCGGGGCGGCGTGGGACCTGGCGGGCCTGCTCGGCGCGCCGGAGGCCCCGGACCTCGCCGCGCTCGCGGACGAGCCGGGGCCGGTCGTGGTCCCGGTGCGCGGTGGCCCGGACCTGGCGGTGTCCGCGCACGAACTCACCGCGACCGCGCTGGCGCTGGTCCAGGACTGGCTCGGCCGGTTCGCGGACGCCCGGCTGCTGTTCGCCACCGCCGACCCGGCGACCGACCCGGCGGCGGCCGCGGTGCACGGCCTGGTCCGCGTCGCGGCGACGGAGCACCCGGGCCGGTTCGGCCTGCTCGTGCTCGACGATCCGGAGCCGGACGCGCTGGCCGCCGCGATCGCGACCGCCGAACCGGACGTGCTGGTGCGCGGCGACCGGGTGCTCGCGGCCCGGCTGGCCCGCGCCGACGTGCCCGCCGAACCGGCCACCTGGGATCCGGACGGCACCGTGCTCATCACCGGTGGCACCGGTGGGATCGGCGCCGAGCTGGCCCGGCACCTGGTGCGGGAGCGGGGCGTGCGGCACCTGCTGCTGCTGAGCCGCCGCGGCCTCGACGCCGCGGGCGCCCCGGAACTGGCCGCGGACCTGCGCGAACTCGGCGCGGACGTGGTGGTGGCGGCCTGCGACGCGGCCGATCGCGCGGCGCTGGCGGAGGTGCTGGCCGGGGTTCCCGAATCGCACCCGCTGCGGGCCGTGGTGCACGCGGCGGGCGTCGTCGACGACGGCGTGCTGGCGGCGCTCGACGCGGAGCGGCTGGCGGCGGTGCTGCGGCCGAAGGTGGACGCGGCCTGGAACCTGCACGAGCTGACCGGGGACCTGGACGCGTTCGTGCTGTTCTCCTCGGTCGCGGCCGCCTTCGGCAGCGCCGGGCAGGGCAACTACGCGGCGGGCAACGCGTTCCTGGACGCGCTGGCCCGGCACCGGCACGCCGCCGGACTCCCCGCGACCGCGCCGGCCTGGGGGCCGTGGACGCGGGACGTGGGCATGACCGGGGCGCTCGGCGACGACGACGCGGCGCGCCTCGCCCGCTCCGGGATGCCGCCGCTGGACGTCGCCGACGGCCTCGCGCTGTTCGACGCGGCCGTCGCGGGCGACGACCCGGCACCGCTGACCGTGCGCCTGGACCTCGCGGGCCTGCGCTCGCGCGGGGAGGTCGCGCCGCTGCTGCGCGGCCTGATCCGCACCCCCGGGCGCCGCACCCGCGCGGCGGGTGGCGCGTCGAGCGGGTTCGCCGCCCGGCTCACCGGTCTGACCGAAGTGGAGCGCCGGGAGGCGCTGCTGGAGCTGGTGCGCGGCCGGGTCGCCGTGGTGCTCGGGCACTCCGGCGCGTCCGCGGTGCCCGCGAGCAGGCGGTTCCAGGACCTCGGGTTCGACTCGCTGACCGCCGTGGAGCTGCGCAACGGCCTCGGCGCCGACACCGGGATGCGGCTGCCCGCGACGCTCGTGTTCGACCACCCGACCCCGGAGGCGCTCGCCGGTTTCCTGCACGAGGAGCTGTTCGGCGCCGAACCCGAGGTCACCGCCGCGGTTCCGGTGAAGTCCGATGTGGACGATCCGGTGGTGGTCGTCGGCATGGCCTGCCGCTACCCAGGCGGGGTGTCCTCGCCGGAGGACCTGTGGCGGCTGGTGTCCGAGGGCGCCGACGGCATCACCGGGTTCCCCACCGACCGCGGCTGGGACCTCGACCGGCTCTACGACCCGGACCCGGACGTGCCGGGCTGCACCCACGTGCGCGCGGGCGGTTTCCTGCACGAGGCCGCCCGGTTCGACCCGGCGCTGTTCGGGATGAGCCCGCGGGAGGCGCTGGCCACCGACTCCCAGCAGCGGCTGCTGCTGGAGACGTCGTGGGAGGCCCTGGAGCGCACCGGGATCGACCCGATGTCGTTGCGCGGCAGCGGAACCGGCGTGTTCGCCGGGGTGATGTACAACGACTACGGCACCCTGCTGCCCGGCGCCGAGTTCGAGTCGCACCGCGCCAACGGCAGCGCGCCGAGCGTCGCCTCCGGCCGCGTCGCCTACACCTTCGGCTTCGAAGGACCGGCCGTCACCGTCGACACCGCCTGCTCGTCCTCCCTGGTGGCGATGCACTGGGCGGCGCAGGCGCTGCGGTCGGGGGAGTGCTCGCTGGCGCTGGCGGGCGGGGTGACGGTGATGTCCACGCCCGGAACCTTCGTCGACTTCTCCCGGCAGCGCGGCCTCGCCGCGGACGGGCGCTGCAAGTCGTTCTCCGCCGCGGCCGACGGCGTCGGCTGGGCTGAGGGCGTCGGGATGCTGGTGCTGGAGCGGCAGTCCGACGCCGAGCGGCACGGGCACGAGGTCTTGGCGGTCCTGCGCGGGAGTGCGGTGAACCAGGACGGGGCGTCGAACGGGCTCACCGCGCCGAACGGGCCGTCGCAGCAGCGGGTGATCCGGCAGGCCCTCGCCGTCGCCGGACTGTCCACTTCGGACGTGGACGCGGTGGAGGCGCACGGCACCGGTACCACCCTCGGCGACCCGATCGAGGCGCAGGCGCTGCTGGCGACCTACGGGCAGGACCGGGACGAACCGCTGTGGCTCGGTTCGGTGAAGTCGAACCTCGGGCACACCCAGGCCGCCGCGGGCGTCGCCGGGGTCATCAAGACCGTGCTCGCCATGCGGCACGGCACCCACGCCCGCAGCCTGCACGCCGCGGACCCCAGCGGCCACGTCGACTGGGACGCGGGAGCGGTGCGGCTGCTCGCCGACGCGCGCCCCTGGCCGGCGGACGCGCACCCGCGCCGCGCCGGGGTGTCCTCGTTCGGCATCAGCGGCACCAACGCCCACGTCATCCTCGAACAGGGCCCCGCGCCGTCCCCGGCGGAGCGGCCCGACGAACCCGGCGTGCAGCCCTGGGTGCTGTCCGGGCACACCCCGCAGGCGTTGCGCGCCCAAGCCGCCCGGCTGCTCGCCCGGGTGCAGGCCGGGTCCGGATCCCGCGCCGACCTCGGCTACTCGCTGGCCACCACCCGGGCCGAGCTCGAACACCGCGCGGTGCTGCTCGCCGCCGAACCGGACGAACTGCTCGGCGGGCTCGCCGCGCTCACCACCGGCGAACCCGACCCGCGGGTCGTCGCCGGTGCCGCGACCGGCGGCAAGCTCGGCGTGCTGTTCTCCGGGCAGGGCGCGCAACGCCTCGGCACCGGCCGCGAGCTGCACGCCCGGTACCCCGCGTTCGCCACCGCCTTCGACGCGGCCGCCGCCGAGCTCGACCGGTACCTGGAGCGCCCGCTGCGGGAGGTGCTGTGGGGCGAGGACGCCGACCTGCTCGACGGCACCGGGTACGCGCAGCCCGCGCTGTTCGCCGTGGAAGTGGCGCTGTTCCGGTTGCTGGAATCCTGGGGCGTGCGGCCGGACCACCTCGCCGGGCACTCCATCGGCGAGGTCGCCGCCGCGCACGTCGCCGGCGTGCTCGACCTGCCCGACGCGGCCCGGCTCGTCGGCGCCCGCGCCCGGCTGATGGGGGCGCTGCCCCCGGGCGGGGCGATGATCGCGGTGCAGGCCACCGAGGACGAGGTGCGGCCGCTGCTGGACGAATGCGTCGACCTCGCCGCGATCAACGCGCCCGGCTCGGTCGTGCTCTCCGGCGAGGCGGAGGTGGTCGAGCGGCTCGCGCGGCGGTTCGCCGACGACGGCCGCCGCACCCACCGGCTGCGCGTCTCGCACGCCTTCCACTCGCCGCTGGTGGAACCGGTGCTCGACGAGTTCGCCGCCGAACTGGCCGAGCTCACCTTCCACGCGCCGCGCATCCCGATCACCTCCGACGTCACCGGCGCCCTCGCCGGGCCCGAGATCGCCACCGCCGAGTACTGGGTGCGGCACGTCCGCGCCTGCGTCCGGTTCGCCGACGGAGTGCGGACCCTGCACGAGCACGGGGTGCGCACCTTCCTGGAGGTCGGGCCGGACGCGGCGCTGACCGCGCTCGTGGCCGAAACCCTCGCCGATGAGGACGCCACCGCGCTGCCCGCGCTGCGCCGCGACCACGACGAGCAGCGCGCCCTGCTCACCGCGCTCGCCCGGCTGCACGTCCGGGGCGTCCCGCTGGACTGGGCCGCGCTGTTCCCCGGCGCCCACCGCGTCGAGCTGCCCACCTACGCGTTCCAGCACGAAGTGTTCTGGCCCGCGCCCGCCACCCCCGCGGGCGACGCCACCTCGCTCGGGGTGCGGCCGGCGGAGCACCCGCTGCTCGGCGGGACCGTGGAGCTCGCCGACACCGGGGAGACCCTGTTCACCGGCAGGCTCTCCACCGCCGCGCAGCCGTGGCTCGCCCAGCACGCCGTGCACGGGGCCGTGCTGCTGCCCGGCACCGCGTTCCTCGAACTGGTCACCCGCGCCGGGGACGAGGTCGGCTGCGACCGGGTCGACGACCTCACCATCGGCCGCCCCCTCGCGCTGCCCGCCACCGGGGCGCTGCAGCTGCAGGTGCGGCTCGGCGCCGAGCAGGCCGGGCGCCGCGTCGTCGAGGTCCACACCCGCCCCGAAGGGGACCCGGAACTGCCGTGGACCCGGCACGCCGCGGGCACCCTCACCACCGGTGCGGACGCCGAACCGGCCGTGCTCACCGAATGGCCGCCGGCCGGGGCGGTCCCGGTGGACCTGGAGGGCTGCTACGACGCGCTCGCCGACGCCGGGTTCGAGTACGGCCCGCTGTTCCGCGGGCTGACCGCGGCGTGGGGGGGGGGGGGGGGGGGGGGGGGGGGGGGGGGGGGGGGGGGACCGGCGCGCGCCCCCCCCGCCCCCAAACGCCGGCCCCCCCCGCGCGCCCCCCCCGCCCGGGACGCCCACGCGCCGC
>NZ_JAIUJZ010000121.1:0-36109 GCF_020176775.1 Saccharopolyspora sp. 6M | reverse complement strand
CGAGCACGTGCTCCGGCTCGGTGAGCAGCCCGGTCGCGTGCCGGATCCACGGCGCGCCCGGGTCGTCGGCGGGCCGGGAGTGCAGCCGCAGCTCGCGGCGGCCGGCGTCGTCGGCCGCGTCCACCCGCAACTGCACCTGCACCGCTCCGCGCGCCGGCAGCACCAGCGGCGCGGCCAGCGTCAGGTCCTCGACCTGGGCGCAGCCCACCTGGTCGGCGGCGCGCACCGCGAGCTCCAGGAAACCGGTGCCGGGGAAGAACACCTGCCCGCCGACCACGTGGTCGGCCAGCCACGGGTGGGTGGCCAGCGACAGCCTGCCGGTGAACAGCACTCCGCCGCCGTCGGCCTCGTCCACCGCGGCCCCCAGCAGCGGGTGCTCGGCCTCGGCCAGCCCCAGCCCGGCGGCGTCCCCGGCCCGCGGCGCGGCGTCCGGCCAGTACCGCTCGCGCTGGAACGCGTAGGTGGGCAGCGCGACGCGCTCGCCGCCACCGGCGAAGAACTCCGCCCAGTCGACCGGAACCCCCGCCACGTGCAGCCGGGCCAGCGCGGTCACCGCGGCGGTGCGGTCGTCGCGGTCGCGGCGCAGCACCGGGATCACCGGGGTGCCCGGGTCCAGGGTCTCCTGCGCCATCGAGCACAGCGCGCTGTCCGGCCCCACCTCCAGGAACACCGAGGCGCCGTCGGCGGCGAGCGCGCGCACCCCGTCCGCGAACCGCACCGGTTCGCGCACGTGCCGGACCCAGTGCTCCGGGTCGGCGAGCTCCTCGGCGGTGGCGGTCCGGCCGGTCAGGTTCGACACCAGCGGCAGCCGCGGCCGACCGAAGGTGCAGCGCCGCACCACGGCCCGGAACTCGTCGAGCACCGGGTCCACCAGCGGCGAGTGGAACGCGTGGCTGACCGCGAGCCGGGTGGTCGTGCGGCCGTCCGCGTCGAGCCGCTGCCGCACCGCGTCCAGCTCGTCCGCGGCGCCGGAGAGCACCACCGAGCCGGGGGCGTTCACCGCGGCCACCGCGACCCGGTCGGTCAGCAGCGGCGCCACCTCGTCCTCGGTGGCGCGGACCGCGAGCATCGCGCCGCCGTCGGGCAACGCCTGCATCAGGCGGCCGCGGACGGCGACGAGTGCGGCGGCGTCCGGCAGCGACAGCACCCCGGCGACGTGCGCCGCGGTGATCTCGCCGAGGGAGTGCCCGGCCGCGAAACCGGGGGTGACGCCCCAGGATTCGAGCAGCCGGTGCAACGCCACCTCGACGGCGAACAGCGCGGGCTGGGCGTATCCGGTGCGGTCCAGCAGCGCGGCGTCGGCGCTGCCGGGCTCGGCGAACAGCAGCTCGCGCAGCGGCCGGTCCACGTGCGGGTCGAGTTCGGCGAGCACTTCCGCCAGCGCGTCGGCGAACGCGGGGAACCGCGCGGCGAGCTCCCGCCCGGCGCCGGCGCGCTGGGCGCCCTGCCCGGAGAACAGCACGGCGAGCTTCGCCGGTCGCTCCACCAGCCCGCGGTGCGCGCTGGCCGCGGTGCCGTCGAGCCACCCGGCGAGCGCGTCCCGCAGCTCGGTCCGGTCGGCACCGACCGCGACCAGCCGGTGCTCGCAGGCGGTGCGGGTGGTGGCCAGCGAGAACGCCACGTCCTCGGCGCGGGCGCCCGGGTGCGCGTCGAGGTGCGCGAGCAGCGCGCCCACCTGGTCGCGCAGCGCCTGCTCGGTGCGGCCGGAGACCAGCCACGGCACCGGGCCGGGCGGGGCAGCGGCGGGACCACCAGCGGACGCGGCGACGGCGGAACCGGCGTCCGAGAGCGCACCGGCTCGGCCGTCCCCGGACGGGGCGTCGTCCGGCGGCGTTTCGGCGGCGTCCGCGGTCTCCTCCGGTGCCTGCTCCAGGATCGTGTGGGCGTTGGTCCCGCTGACCCCGAACGAGGACACCGCCGCGCGGCGCGGCCTGCCGGTCTCCGGCCACGGTTCGGCGGCCGCGAGCAGTTCGACGGCGCCGGACGACCAGTCCACGTGCGAGGACGGCGGATCGCAGTGCAGCGTGCGGGGCAGCACGCCGTGCCGCATCGCCTGCACCACCTTGATCACCCCGGCGACGCCCGCGGCGGCCTGCGCGTGCCCGAGGTTGGACTTGATCGACCCCAGTCGCAGCGGTTCGGCTCTATCCTGCCCGTAGGTCGCCAGCAGGCTGCTCGCCTCGATCGGATCGCCCAGCGAGGTGCCGGTGCCGTGCGCCTCCACCAGATCGACGTCCGAAGTGGACAGTTCGGCGGCGGAGAGGGCCTGCCGGATCACGCGCTGCTGGGCACGCCCGCTCGGGGCGGTGAACCCGTTCGAGGCGCCGTCGGAGTTCACCGCGGAGCCGCGCACCAGCGCCAGCACCGGGTGCCCGTTGCGGCGCGCGTCGGAGAGCCGCTCCAGCACCAGCACCCCGACGCCCTCGGCCCAGCCGGTGCCGTCCGCGGCGTCGGAGAACGCCTTGCACCGGCCGTCGGTGGCGAGCCCGCCCTGCCTGCTGAACTCCAGCAGCGCGCCCGGCGTGCACATCACGTTCACGCCCCCGGCCAGCGCCAGCGAGCACTCCTCGGCCCGCAGCGCGTGCACCGCCTGGTGCACGGCCACCAGCGAGGACGAGCAGGCGGTGTCCACGGTGACCGCCGGGCCTTCCAGCCCCAGCTCGTAGGACAACCGGCCGGACACGGCACCTGCCGCGATGCCGGTGCCCACGTCGCCGTCGGCGTCGGCCAGCGAGCGCACCACCAGGTAGGCGTAGTCCTGCCCGTTGGTGCCGATGAACGCGCCGGTGCGGGTGCCGCGCAACACGGCCGGGTCGATCCCGGCGCGTTCGACGGCCTCCCAGGACACCTCCAGCAGCAGCCGCTGCTGCGGGTCCATGGACAGCGCCTCGCGGGGCGAGATGCCGAAGAAGCCGGGGTCGAAGTCGGCGACGCCGTCGAGGAAACCGCCGCGTCGGGTCACCTCGTTGCCGCGCGCGTCGGTGCCCGCGTCCCGCAGCTCCGCCAGGTCCCAGCCGCGGTCCGCGGGGAACTCGCCGATGGCGTCACCGCCCGAGTCGACCAGTTCCCACAGCTGCTCCGGGGAGCGGATCCCGCCCGGGTAGCGGCAGCCCATCGACACGATCGCGATCGGCTCGGACCGCTGCGCGAGGAGCCGCTGGTTCTGCCTGCGCAGCCGCTCGGTCTCCTTCATCGACGCGCGGAGTGCCTTTTCGACCTGCGCCTGCCGGTCCACCGGGGCGTGCTCGCCAGAGGTCATCATCAACTCCGTGGGTCGGTCTCGACATCAGTCGGTCTCGACGGCACCGTCGAGCGCCGCCTGCACGAGGTCGTCGAGTGCCATCGCGTCGATCGACTCGTCGGATCCGGTCTGGGTGCCGTCGGCGTGCTCGCCGTCCGGCCCGTCCAGCCCGTCCAGCGCCTCCAGGACGCCGGCGGCGCGCAGCGCGGACAGCGGTGCGGTGGCCAGCAGCCGCCGGATCCGCGCCTCCTCCGCGTCGTCCGCGGCCGGGTCGCCGCCGATGCCGAGCTCGGCGAGCAGGTGCTCGGCCAGGTCGGCGGGCGTCGGGTGGTCGAAGACCATCGTCGTGCCGAGCCGCAGGCCGCTCGCGGCACCGAGCCGGTTGCGCAGCTCCACGGCGGCCAGCGAGTCGAAGCCGAGTTCCCGGAACGCCCGGTCGGGGCCGACGGAGTCCGGGCCGGGGTGCCCGAGGATGTCGGCGCTGTGCTCGCGGACCAGGTCCAGCAGCACGTCCCGGCGGCGCCCAGCGGGCAGTTCGGCGAGCTCGGCGCGCAGCGAGCCGCGGTCGGCGGGTGCCGGTGCGGCGTGCTCGGCGTGGCCGGGCAGTTCGCGCAGCAGCGGGCTGGGCCGGGTCGCGGTGAACGCGCGGGCGAACCGCTCGCCGACCGCGGCGACCAGCGGTGCCGGTTCCGGCCCGGTGGCGAGTTCGTCGAGCGCCCGCAGCGCCAGGTCGGGCCGCATGGCGTCCACGCCACCGCGCTGCGCGCCGTCCGCCGCGTCCTGCCCGGCGGCCATCCCCGCACCGGCCCAGGCGCCCCAGGCGATGGAGGTGGCGGGCAGCCCGGCGGCGTGCCGCTGCTCGGCGAGCGCGTCGAGCACCGCGTTCGCGGCGGCGTACCCGGCCTGCCCGGCGTTGCCGACGGCGGCCGAGGCGGAGGAGAACAGCACGAACGCGGTCGGCTCGTGCTCGCGGGTGAGCTCGTCGAGCAGCAGCGCGCCGGTCACCTTGGTGCGCAGCACCGCGTCGAACCGGTCGGGGGTGAGCCCGTCGAGCACCCCGTCGTCGAGCACCCCGGCCGCGTGCACCACGCCGGTCAGCGGGTGCGCGGCGGGGATGCCGTCGAGCACGGCGGCCAGCGCGTCCCGGTCGGCGACGTCGCAGGCTTCGACGGCGGCGGAGGCGCCGAATTCGGCGAGTTCGGCACGGAGTTCCACGGCCCCGGGCGCGGCCGCACCGCTGCGGCTGAGCAGCACAAGGTGCTGCGCGCCGGCCGCGGCGAGGTGCCGGGCGACCTGGGCGCCGAGGGCGCCGGTGCCGCCGGTGACGAGCACGGTGCCGGTGGGGTTCCACCGCTGCGCGGGCCGTTCGGGCGCGGGCAGCAGCCGGCGGCCGAGGGTGGCACCTGGCCGCACCGCGACCTGGTCCTCGCCGTCGAGCCCGGCGAGCACCGCCGCGAACCGTCCGGCGGTGTCCGCGTCGAGCTCCGCGGGCAGGTCGATCAGCCCGCCCCAGCGGTCGGGGTGTTCGAGCGCGGCGACGCGGCCGAGCCCCCACGCGGCGGCCTGGGCCGGGTGCGGCACGGGTTCGCCGCGCCCGGTGGCGACGGCACCCCGGGTGACCGTCCACAGTGGCGCGTCGAGTCCGGCGTCGCCGAGCGCTTGCAGCAGGGTCGCGGTGCGCGCGGGCCCGACCGGCGCGGCGCGCCCGGTGTCGGTGGTGGCGAGCAGCGAGACCACGCCGTCGATGGCGCGTCCGCCGGTCGCCTCGCGGAGCAGGCCGGTCCAGGCGGCCCGGTCGGGGTCGTCGAGTTCGACGCGCACCGCGTCGTCGAACGCGCCGAGCACGTCGGCGACCTGCTCGGCGCCGCCCGCGGGCAGCACCAGCAGCCAGGTCCCGGTGGGCCGTGCCGTCGATGCGGTGAGCGCCTTCCAGCCGAAGCGGTGCCGCCAGGAGTCGACGATCGACTGCTCCTGCTGCCGTTCCCGCCAGCCGGACAGCGCGGGCAGCACCGCGGACAGCGCGGTGCCGGGCACGTCGAGTTCGGCGGCGAGCTCGTCGTAGTCGGCGTCGGCGACCGCGCTCCAGAACGCGGTATCGGATTCCGCCGCGGCAGCGGGGTTCTCCGGCGCGGGAGCCGTGGTCTCCGGCCAGAAGCGCTCGTGCTGGAACGGGTAGGTCGGCAGGTCGGCGCGGCGGGCGCCGCTGCCCGCGAAGAACTCGGTCCACCGCGGCGTGGTCCCGCTGGTGTGCAGCCGGGCCAGCGCGGTGATCGCGGTCTGCGCCTCGTCCCACCCGGCGCGCTGCGCGGGGACCACGTCGCCCTCGCCGTCGAGGGTTCCGGTGACCAGCGCGGAGAGCACCGCGTCCGGCCCCACTTCGCACCAGGTGCCGACGCCGCGGTCGGCGAGGGTGCGGACGCCGTCGGCGAACCGCACGGCGTGGCGCACGTGGTCCACCCAGTAGCCGGGGTCGCACAGCTGCTCGGCGGTGGCGACCCCACCGGTCAGGTTCGACACGACGGGGATCGCCGGGGCGGCGTAGCCGACTTCCCGCGCGGTGCGGCCGAATTCCTCCAGCATGGTGTCCATCAGAGGTGAGTGAAACGCATGGCTGACCCGCAAACGCCTAGTCTTTCGCCCGTTCGCCGCGAACCGTTCGGCGAGCTCGCGCACGTCCGGCTCGTCCCCGGCGAGCACCAGCGCGGCCGGGCCGTTGATGGCGGCGATCGCGACCCGCTCGGTGAGCAGCGGCGCGACCTCCTCTTCGGTGGCCTGCACCGAGATCATGGCGCCGCCGGCGGGCAGCGCCTGCATCAGCCGGGCGCGGGCCGCGACGAGCCGCACCGCGTCCGGCAGCGAGAACACCCCGGCGAGGTGCGCGGCGACGAGTTCCCCGATGGAGTGCCCGGTGAGGAAGTCCGGTCGCACGCCCCAGGATTCGAACAGCCGGTAGAGCGCGACCTCGAACGCGAACAGCGCGGGCTGGGTGAACCCGGTCTCGTCGAGCAACGCCGCATCAGCGCTGCCCGGCTCGGCGAACATGATCTCGCGCAGCGGCCGCTCCAGTTCGAGGTCCAAGTGCGCGCACACCTCGTCCAGCGCGGCCGCGAACACCGGGAACCGGCCCGACAACTCACGTCCCATCCCGGCCCGCTGCGCGCCCTGACCGGAGAACAGGAACGCGAGCTTGCCCGGTTTGGCGCCGCCGCCGCGCAGCAGGTTCGGCGCGGTGCCGCCGCCGGCGAGCGCGGTGAGCCCGGCGCGCAGCTCGGTGCGGTCGGTGGCGAGCACGGCGGCCCGGTGTTCGAAGTGCGCGCGGGTGGTGGCCAGCGAGCACGCCAGGTCGGCCAGGTCGGACTCGGTGCCCAGCAGCAGTTCCGCCTGCGCCCGCAGGGCTTCCGGGGTGCGCGCGGAGACGACGACGGGCAGCGGGCCGGGGTCCGCGACCGGTTCCGGCGGCGCCTCGGCGTCCGGGGCCTGTTCGAGGACCACGTGCGCGTTGGTGCCGCTGGCGCCGAAGGAGGACACGGCGGCGCGGCGCGGGCGACCGGTGCTCGGCCACCCGGTGCGTCCGGTGAGCAGTTCCACCGCTCCCGAGGACCAGTCGACGTGCGTGGAGGGCCGGTCCACGTGCAGCGTCCTCGGCAGTTCGCCGTGCCGCATCGCCAGCACCGACTTGATGACGCCCGCGACGCCGGAAGCGGCCTGGGTGTGCCCGATGTTCGACTTGATCGAGCCGAGCAGCAGCGGGGCGTCCCGGTCCTGGCCGTAGGTGGCCAGCAGCGCCTGCGCCTCGATCGGATCGCCGAGCGAGGTGCCGGTGCCGTGCGCCTCGACGGCGTCCACATCGGACGGTTCGAGGCCCGCGGCGGCGAGCGCCTTGCGGATCACCCGCTGCTGGGACAGCCCGTTCGGCGCGGTGAGCCCGTTCGAGGCCCCGTCCGAGTTGACCGCGGACCCGCGCAGCACCGCCAGCACCTGGTGCCCGTGCCGCCGCGCGTCGGAGAGCCGTTCCACGACGAGCATCCCGACGCCTTCGGACCAGCCGGTGCCGTCGGCGGTGTCGGCGAAGGCGCGGCAGCGCCCGTCCGGGGACAACGCGCCCAACTCGCCGAACTCGACGAAGCCGACCGGGGTGGACATCACCGTCACGCCGCCGGCGAGCGCGACCGAGCACTCCCCGGTGCGCAGCGCCTGCACCGCCTGGTGCAGGGCGACCAGCGAGGACGAGCAGGCGGTGTCCACGGTGACGGCGGGGCCTTCCAGCCCGAAGGTGTAGGCGAGCCGCCCGGAGATGAGGCTGGCGGACTGCGCGGTCTGGGCGTGCCCGACCTGACCCGCCGGTGGCCGGTAGTCGCCGGAGCCGCCGCCGACGAACACGCCGGCGTCGGTGCCGCGCAGCTGCGCCGGGTCGATCCCGGCGCGTTCCCACGCCTCCCACGCGGCTTCGAGCACGATGCGCTGCTGCGGGTCCATCACCATCGCTTCGCGCGGCGAGATGCCGAAGAAGCCGGGGTCGAAGTCGGCGACGTCGTGGAGGAATCCGCCTTCCTTGGTGCCCAGCGCGGTCAGGTCCCAGCCGCGGTCGGTGGGCGCGGGACCGATGGCGTCGGTCTCGTCGAGCAGCAGCCGCCACAGGTCCTCCGGCGAGCGGACGCCGCCCGGGTAGCGGCAGCTCATGCCGACGATGGCGATCGGGTCGTCGTCCGGTGCCGCGACGGCCGCGACGGGCTCGGTGCCGGGACGGGTGCCGGTGAGCTCGGCGAGCAGGTGCGCGGCGAGCGCGTCCGGCGTCGGGTGGTCGAACACCAGCGTGGCGGGCAGGGCGAGGCCGGTGGCCGCGCCGAGGGCGCCGCGCAGGTCCACGGCGGTGAGCGAGTCGAAGCCGAGGTCGCGGAACGGCAGGTCCGGTTCGACGGCGTCGGCGCCGCCGTGCCCGAGGACGTCCGCGGCGGCGGTGCGCACCAGGGCGAGCAGCCGCTCGGCGCGCTCCGGTTCGCCGAGCGCGGCGAGCTCCTCGCGCAGCGAGCCGCCGTCCTCGGTCGCGGTGTCGCCGAGCGCGGCCGCGGGGATGTCGTCGAACAGCGCGCTGCGCCGCGTCGCGGTGAACGCGGGTGCGAAGGTCTCCCACCGCACGTCGGCGAGCACGAGCGAGCGCTCCGGTCCGCCCAGGGCGCGGCCGAGCGCGGTGGCGGCCAGGTCCGGGTCCAGCGCGGGGAGCCCGTTGGCCCGGCGGTGCGCCGCCGATCCGTCCGATGTGGACTCCCAGGCGCTCCAGGCGAGCAGCCGGGCGGGGATGCCGTCGGCGGTCAGGCGGTGCACCAGCGCGTCGAGCCGGGCGCCGTCGGCGGCCGCCTGCTGCTGCCCGCGCACTCCCCACACCGCGGCGATGGAGGTCATGAGCACGAACGCGTCGAGGGGTTGTCCGGCGAGCAGCGCGGCGAGCTCTTCGGCGTCCGCGACCGGGTCGTCCCCGGCGGCGGCTTGCACGACGGTGGTGATCGGGCCGGGCGCGGCGTCGAGGACTTCGCGGAGGTCGGCGGTGCCCGCGCGCAGCACGTGCTCGGCGCCGTCGGCGGCGAACCGGCGGCTCAGGTGCTCGGCGGAGTCGTCGTCGCCGACGACGAGGACGGTGCCGTGCGGTCGCCACGGGTCGGCGGGCGCGGACGCGGTCTGGAGCCTGCGCCCGTAGGCGCCCGCGGCGCGCAGCGCGACCTGGTCCTCGGTGCCGCCGAGGACGGCGGGCAGCCGGTCCGCGGCGCGCCGGTCGGCGGTCGCGGGCAGGTCCACGAGCCCGCCCCAGGCTTCGGGTTCGTCCAGCGCGAGCACGCGGCCGCGGCCCCACAGCGCGGCGGCCTCGACCTCGGGCAGCTCGGCGCGGCCGACGGCGACGGCGCCGCGGGTGAGGCACCACAGCGGTGCGGTGATCCCGGCTTCGCGCAGCGCGGGCAGCAGGGCCAGCGGATCGGTGCCGGGCAGGGCGACGACCACCGCGTAGTCGTCGCCGAGCCCGCCGGTGGCGGCGGGGTCGCGGACGTCGGCGCCGGGCAGGGCCTCCAGCACCGCGGTGGTCCAATCGGCGTCCCGCTCCGCCGCGGGGACGAGCACCAGCCAAGGGCCGGTGGACCGGCGGGTGGTGGTGATCGGCTTCCAGCCGATCGCGTACCGCCAGCCGTCCACGGCGGCGTGCTCGCGGCGGTGGCGGCGCCAGGCCGACAACGCGGGCACCACCGCGGACAGCGACGCGTCGTCGACGTCGAGGGAACCGGCCAGCGCGGCCAGGTCCTCCCGCTCGACGGCGGCCCAGAACTCGGCGTCCACCGGGTCGGTGGCGGTGGCGGCGCCCGGTTCGGGCCAGTAGCGCTCCCGCTGGAACGGGTAGGTGGGCAGCGCGATCCGGCGCGCCCCGGTGCCCGCGAAGTGCTCCGCCCAGTCCGGGCTGCGGCCGTGGACGTGCAGCCGGGCCACGGCGGTGCCGAGCGCGGTCTCCTCGTCCCGGTCGGCGCGCTGGGTGGCCACGACCAGCGGCCCGTCCGCGGGCAGCGACTGCCGGGCGAGCGCGGCGAGCACCCCGTCCGGCCCGAGTTCCACGAACCGGGTGGTGCCCGCCTCGTGCAGGGTGCGGACGGCGTCGGCGAACCGCACGGCCTCGCGCAGGTGCCGCACCCAGTACTGCGCGCTGCCCAGTTCGGCCGGGTCGGCGACGGTGCCGGTCAGGTCGGAGACCACCGGGATCTCCGGGGCGTGGAACTCGATTCCGGCGGCGGTGCGGCGGAATTCGTCCAGCACCGGGTCCATCAGCGGCGAGTGGAAGGCGTGGCTGACGGTGAGCCCGCGGGTGCGGCGGCCGAGGTCGCCGAAGTGCGCGGCGATGCGCTGCGCTTCGGCGGTGTCGCCGGAGACGACGACGGAGTCGGGCCCGTTGACGGCGGCGATCGCGACCCGCTCGGTGAGCTGCGCGGTCACCTCGTCCTCGGTGGCCTGCACCGCGATCATCGCGCCGCCGGTGGGCAGCGCCTGCATCAGCCGGGCCCGGGCGCCGACGAGCTTCGCGGCGTCCGGCAGCGAGAACACGCCCGCGACGTGCGCGGCGGCCAGCTCGCCGATGGAGTGCCCGGTGAGCAGGTCGGGCCGCAGGTCCCAGGATTCGAGGAGCCGGTAGAGCGCGACCTCGAACGCGAACAGCGCGGGCTGGGTGAACCCGGTCTCGTCGAGCAACGCCGCATCAGCGCTGCCCGGCTCGGCGAACATGATCTCGCGCAGCGGCCGCTCCAGTTCGAGGTCCAAGTGCGCGCACACCTCGTCCAGCGCGGCCGCGAACACCGGGAACCGGCCCGACAACTCACGTCCCATCCCGGCCCGCTGCGCGCCCTGACCGGAGAACAGGAACGCGAGCTTGCCGGGTCCGGTGTCGGTGCCGCGCGCGACCTCCACCGCGCCGTCCGGCCCGGCCAGCAGCACCGCCCGGTGCCGCAACGCGGCGCGCCCGGTGGCCAGCGAGAAGCCGACGTCCACAGCGGAGGCATCGGTTCCGCTGGTGCGGCCGGTGAGCCGCGCGAGCTGTTCGTCCAGCGCCTCCCGGGTGCGGGCCGACACCGGCCACGGCACGATCCGCGGCCGCACCAGCACCTCCGGTCCGGGTTCGAGCTCGGGCGCCTGTTCGAGGAGAACGTGCGCGTTGGTGCCGCTCACGCCGAACGCGGAGACCCCGGCGCGGCGCGGCCGGCCGGTCTCCGGCCACGGCCGCGGTTCGGCGAGCAGCGCCATCCCGGCGGCGTCCCAGTCCACGTGCGGGCTGGGCCGCTCGGCGTGCAGCGTCTTCGGCAGCACCCCGTGCCGCATGGCCAGCAGCACCTTCACCACTCCGGCGACACCGGCGGCGGCCTGGGTGTGGCCCAGGTTCGACTTGATCGCGCCGAGGTGCAGCGGTTCGGTCCGGTCGCGGCCGTAGGTGGCCTGCAACGCCCCGGCTTCGATCGGGTCGCCGAGGGCGGTGCCGGTGCCGTGCGCCTCGACCGCGTCCACGTCGGCGGCGGTGAGCCCGGCGTCGGCGAGGGCCTGCCGGATCACCCGCTGCTGGGACGGCCCGTTCGGGGCGGTGAGCCCGTTCGACGCGCCGTCCTGGTTGACCGCGCCGCCGCGCACCACGCCCCACACCTCGTGGCCGTGCCGCCGCGCGTCGGAGAGCCGTTCCAGCACGAGCACGCCGACGCCTTCCGACCAGGCGGTGCCGTCGGCGTTCGCGCCGAACGCCTTGCAACGCCCGTCCGGGGCGAGCCCGCTCTGCGCGCTGAACTCGACGAACGAGTCCGGCCCGGACATCACCGAGACGCCCCCGGCCAGCGCCAGCGAGCACTCCCCGGAACGCAGCGCCCGCACCGCCCAGTGCAGCGCCACCAGCGAGGACGAGCAGGCCGTGTCGACGGTGACCGCCGGTCCTTCCAGCCCGAGCGAGTAGGACAACCTGCCGGAGAGCACGCTGGCGGTGTTGCCGGTGGCCACGTGCCCGCGCACGTCGGCCCCGGCGGCGCGCAGCAGCTGCGGGTAGTCCTGCCCGTTGGTGCCGATGAACACGCCGGTGGCGCTGCCGCGCAGCCCGTCCGGGGCGATCCCGGCGCGCTCCAGCGATTCCCAGGTGGTCTCCAGCAGCAGCCGCTGCTGCGGGTCCATCGCCAGAGCTTCGCGCGGCGAGATCCCGAAGAACGGCGCGTCGAAGTCGGCGACCCCGTCCAGGAAGCCGCCTTCCCGGGTGGCGGAGTCCCCGGCGGCGAGGGCGGCCAGGTCCCAGCCGCGGTCGGTGGGGAACGGCCCGATCGCGTCGGTCCCGTCCGCCAGCAGCGTCCACAGGTCCTCGGGTCCGCGGACCCCGCCGGGGAAGCGGCAGCCGATGCCGACCACGACGACCGGATCGTCCGCGGCGGCCCGCGCGACCGGTACCGGCGCGGACGCGGGCAACGAGCCGAGCAGTTCGGCGAGCAGGAAGTCCCGCAGCGCCACCGGGTTCGGGTGGTCGTAGACGAGCGTGGCCGGCAGCGCCAGGCCGGTCGCCGCGCTGAGCGCGTTGCGCAGCTCGACGGTGGTCAGCGAGTCCAAACCGAGGTCCTGGAACGCCCGGTCGGCGGGGACGTCGGCGACGGTGGCGTGGCCGAGCACCGCGGCGACCTGCGCGAGCAGCAGGTCCAGCACGGCCTGCCCGCGGTCGGCTTCGGGCAGCGCGGCGAGGGTGGCCCGCAGTCCCGGTGCGTCCGGCGCGGTCGCCGGTTCGGGCCGGCCCAGCTGCCGCACCGCGGGGATCTCGGTGACGAGCGCGCGGGAGGCGGGGAACGCGGCGGTGAACCGCTCCCAGTCGATGTCGGCGACGGCGAGCGCGGTGTCCTGCTGCTCCAGCGCCCGGTGCAGCGCGGCGACCGCTCGCCGCGGCTCCATCGGGGTGAACCCGCCACGGCGCACCCGCTGCCGCACGCCGTCCGCGTCGGCGGCCATGCCCGCTTCGGCCCACGGCCCCCAGGCGAGCGAGGTCGCGGGGCGGCCGGTGGCGCGGCGGGCTTCGGCGAGCGCGTCGAGGGCGGCGTTCGCGGCCGCGTAGTTGCCCTGGCCCGCGGCGCCGAAGGTGCCCGCGGTGGAGGAGAACAGCACGAACGCGTCGGGCTCGACGTCCGCGGTGAGCTCGTCGAGGTGCTGGGCGGCGCGGACCTTCGCGCCCCAGACCTGCGCGAACCGGTCGGGGGTGAGCGAGTCGAGGACGCCGTCGGCGACGACCCCGGCGGTGTGCACCACGGTGCGCAGCGGCAGCTCGGCGGGGATCTCGGCGAGGACGGCGGCCAGCGCATCCCGGTCGGCCACGTCGCAGGCGGCGATGGTGACCCGGGCGCCGTGCCCGGCGAGTTCGGCGCGCAGCTCGGCGGCGCCGGGCGCGTCGGCGCCGCGGCGGCTGAGCAGCAGCAGGTGCCCGGCGCCCGCGGCGGCGAAGGAGCGGGCGACGTGCCCGCCGAGCCCGCCGGTGCCGCCGGTGATGAGCACGGTCCCGGCACCGATCGGCGGTGCCGCCTCCCCGGTGGCGGGTGCGGGCACCAGGCGGCGGGCGAACGTGCCCGCCGAGCGCAGCGCCAGCTGGTCCTCGGGTCCGCCGAGCGCGGCGCGGAGCCGGTCGGCGCCCGCGCCGTCGGCGGGCAGGTCGACCAGGCCACCCCAGCGGGCGGGCTGTTCCAGCGCGAGGACGCGGCCGAGCCCGGACAGCGCGGCCTGCGCCGGATCGGGGGCCGGGTCGGCGCGGCCGACCCGCACCGCACCCCGGGTCACGATCCACAGCGGAGCGTCGATGTCGGCGTCGGCGAGGGCGTGCACCGCGGCGGTGGTGAGCGGCAGTCCGCCGGGCACCTCGGGGGCGTCCGGGTGCGGTGGCGCGTCCCAGGACAGCAGCGAGACGACTCCGGCGAATCCGGCGCCGCGCTCCGGGAATCCGGCGTCCTCGGCTTCGGCGCGCAGCCGCCACGCCAGTTCGGCGCGGTCCGCGCGGTGCACCTCGACGCGCACCGCGTCCGCGCCGAGCGCGGCCAGCACGCCGGCCGTGGCGGCGGCGTCGGCGTCCTGCGCGGTGAGCACCAGCCACGGCCCGGCCGGTGCGGTGCCGTCGCCGCGGACCGGACGCCATTCGGTGCGGTAGCGCCAGCCGTCGACGGCCGTGGTCTCCCGCCGCTTGCGCCGCCACTCGGCGAGCGCGGGCACCACCGCGGCCGCGGTGTCGTCGTCCAGGTCGAGCTGCGCGCGCAGCGCCCGGGTGTCGGCGCGGTCGACGGCGGACCAGAACTCGGCGTCCACCGGGTCGGCGGCGGTCACCGGTGCGGCGGCCGGTTCGGGCCAGTAGCGCTCGTGCTGGAACGGGTAGGTGGGCAGGTCGATCCGGCGCGCGCCGGTGCCCGCGAAGCACCCGCCCCACTCCACGGGGGTGCCGGTGACGTGCAGCCGGGCCAGCGCGGTGCTGACCGCGGCCACCTCGTCGCGGTCCCGGCGCAGCAGCGGTTGCAGCACCGCCTCGGCGGGAACCACCTCCCGGGCCAGCGCGGTGAGCACCCCGTCCGGCCCGAGCTCCAGGAAGGTCCGCACGCCCGCGTCGGCGAGCCACCGGGCGCCGTCGGCGAAGCGCACCGCTTCGCGCACGTGCGCCACCCAGTGCTCGGCGTCGATCCGCGCGGGCGCGCCGGTCAGGTTGGACACGACCGGGATCGTCGGGGCGTGGTGGGTGAGGGACTCGGCGACGGCGCGGAACTCCGCGAGCATCGGCTCCATCAGCGGCGAGTGGAACGCGTGGCTCACCGGCAGCCGCGTGGTGCGGCGCCCCAGCTCGGCGAAGTGCGCGGCGACCCGCTCGGCCTCGGCGGCGGCGCCCGAGACCACGACCGACTCGGGGCCGTTGATCGCGGCCAGCGACACCTGCGCGGTCAGCAGCGGGAGGACCTCTTCTTCCGCCGCCCGCACCGAGATCATCGCGCCACCGGCGGGCAGCGCCTGCATCAACCGGCCGCGGGCGGCCACCAGCGCGCACGCGTCCGGCAGCGACAGCACCCCGGCCACGTGCGCGGCCACGATCTCGCCGACGGAGTGCCCGGTGACGTGGTCCGGCACGATCCCGCAGGACTCGACGAGCCGGTGCAGCGCCACCTCCAGCGCGAACAGCGCGGGCTGGGTGCAGTCGGTGCGGTCCAGCAGCTCCGCCTCCGGGCTGCCGGGCTCGGCGAACGCGATGTCGCGCAGCGGCCGGTCCAGCACGGCGTCGAAGTGCGCCAGCACCTCGTCGAAGGCGTCGGCGAACACCGGGAACCGCGCGTGCAGCTCGCGGCCGGTGCCCGGGCGCTGGCTGCCCTGACCGGTGAACAGGAACGCGGTGCGCCCCGCTCCGGCATCCGCGCCGCGCAGCAGGTTCGCGGCCGGTGCGCCGTCGCGCAGCGCGGTGAGGCCGCGCCGCAGCTCGTCCCGGTCGGCCGCGAGCACGGCGGCCCGCTGCTCGAACCGGCCGCGCCCGGTGGCCAGCGAGTAGGCCAGGTCCAGCGGTTCCGCACCGTCCACAACGGACAGGGCCTGGTCCGCCTGGGCGCGCAGTGCCGCCTCCCCCCGGCCGGACAGCAGCACCGGCACCACGCCGCGGCGCGGCTCGCGGGCCTCGACCTCGACGGGCGGAGCCTGTTCGAGGACGGTGTGCGCGTTGGTGCCGCTGAGCCCGAACGAGGACACCGCGGCCCGGCGCGGGCGACCGCTGTCGGGCCACGGGACCTGGTCGACGGGCAGCTCGATCGCCCCGGACGTCCAGTCCACGTGCGAGGACGGTTCGGCGACGTGCAGGGTCCGCGGGACGAGGCCGTGCCGCAGCGCCTGCACCACCTTGATCACGCCGGCGACACCGGAGGCCATCTGGGCGTGCCCGATGTTCGACTTGATCGAGCCCAGCAGCAGCGGATGCTCCCGCTCCTGGCCGTAGGTCGCCAGCAGCGCCTGCGCCTCGATCGGATCGCCGAGCGCGGTACCGGTGCCGTGCCCCTCCACCACGTCCACTTCGGACGGTGCGAGTCCCGCGTCGGCCAGCGCGGCGCGGATGACCCGCTGCTGCGCCGGGCCGTTCGGCGCGGTCAGGCCGTTGGAGGCGCCGTCCTGGTTGATCGCGGAGCCGCGCACCACGGCCAGCACCTCGTGCCCGTTGCGACGCGCGTCGGACAGCCGCTCCACCAGCACCAGCCCGATGCCCTCGGCGAGGCTCATCCCGTCGGCGTCGTCCGAGTAGGCCTTGCAGCGGCCGTCGGCGGCCATCGCCCGCTGGCGGCTGAACCCGACGAACGCGCTCGGCGTGGACATCACCGACACGCCGCCGGCCAGCGCCAGCGAGCTCTCCCCGCTGCGCAGCGACCGGCAGGCCAGGTGCAGCGCCACCAGCGAGGACGAGCAGGCGGTGTCCAGCGTGACCGCGGGGCCCTCCAGTCCGAACAGGTAGGACAACCGGCCGGACAGGATGCTGGACAGCGCACCGGTGATCAGGTGGCCTTCGGAGCCGTCGGCGGTGTGCGCCTGGTAGTCCTGGTAGCTGGCGCCGATGAACGCCCCGGTGCTGCTGCCGCGCAGCGCCGCCGGGTCGATCCCGGCCCGCTCGAACGCCTCCCACGCGGTCTCCAGCAGCAGCCGCTGCTGCGGGTCCATCGCGAGCGCTTCGCGCGGCGAGATCCCGAAGAAGCCCGCGTCGAAGTCGGCGACGTCGTGCAGGAACCCGCCCCGCGTGGAGTAGGTCTTGCCCGCCCGGTCCGGGTCCGGGTCGTAGAGCCCGTCGGCGTCCCAGCCGCGGTCGGCGGGGAACTCGGAGATCACGTCCTCGCCGCGCAGCACCAGGTCCCACAGCTGTTCCGGGGTGGCCGCACCGCCCGGGTAGCGGCAGCTCATGCCGATGATGGCGATCGGTTCGTCGTCCACCGGCCGCACCTCGGCCGGGCCGCCGGTGCCCGCGGAACCGGCGAGCTCGCCGCGCAGGAACTCCACCAGCGCCCGCGGGTTCGGGTGGTCGAAGACCATCGTGGCGGGCAGCACGAGCCCGGTGGCGGCGGCGATCCGGTTGCGCAGGTCGACGGCGGTGACCGAGTCGAAGCCGATGTCGCGGAAGGCGCGCTGCTCGTCGAGCGCGTCGGCGGAGGTGTGCCCGAGCGCGGTGGCGGCCTCGGCGCGCACCAGGTCCAGCAGCAGCCGCCGCTGCTCGGCGGCGGGCAGCGCGTGCAGCCGGGCCGCGAACTCGCCGCCCGCGCCGGTCCGCTCGGCCTGCTGCCGCCGGATCTCGCGCACGGCGGGGATCTCGTCGAACAGCGCGGTGGGCCGGGCCGCGGCGAACACCGGGTGGTAGCGCGCCCAGTCCACGTCGGCGACGGCGAGCGCGGTGTCGTCGTGGTCCAGGGCGGCGCGCAGCCCGGTCAGCGCGGTCTCCGGCGGCATGAACACGAGGCCGCTGCGGCGGATCGCCTCCGGGTCGACGCGGCCGAGCTTCTGGTCGTCGGCCCAGATCCCCCAGGACACGGAGGTGGCGGGCAGGCCGCGGGCGCGGCGGTGCTCGGCGAGCGCGGCCAGGTGGGCGTTGCCCGCGACGTAAGCGGCGTGCTGCCCGCTGCCCCACATGCCCGCTGTCGAGGAGAACAGCACGAACGCGTCGAGTTCGGCGGGCTGGTCGGGGTGGTCCGGGTCGAGCAGTTCGTCCAGCAGCCGCGCGCCGACGACCTTGGCGCGCAGCACGTCGGCGAAGGACTCGGGGGTGGCCTCGTCGACGGGCTCCAGGCCGATGAACGCGGCGGTGTGCAGCACGGTGCGCACGGTGCGGCCGTCGGCGGCGAGCCCGCACAGCAGGCCGCGCACCGAGTCCCGGTCGGCGAGGTCGCAGGGCAGCACCTCGGCGTCGGTGCCGAGCTCGGCGAGTTCGGCGACCAGCTCGGCCGCCCCGGGCGCGTCGGCGCCGCGGCGGCTGGTGAGCACCACGTGCTCGGCGCCCTGCCGCGCCAGCCAGCGCGCCAGGTGCGGGGCGCGGGCGCCGGTGCCGCCGGTGATCAGGGTGGTGCCGCGCGGCCGCCAGCTCCGGGCCGGGGCGCGGTCGCCGACGGGCGCGGGCACGATGCGACGCGCGTGCACGCCGGAGGCGCGGATCGCGAGCTGGTCCTCCCCCGTCGTCCCGGCGAGCACCGCGGCGAGCCGCTGCCCGGCGCGCTCGTCGAGCTCCGCGGGCAGGTCCACGACGCCGCCCCAGCGCTGCGGGTGCTCCAGCGCGGTGGTCCAGCCGAGGCCGTGCACCTGCGCCTGCGCGGGGCGGGTGACCTGGTCGGCGCGGCCGGTGGCGACGGCGCCGCGGGTCAGCGCCCACAGCGGGGCGTCGATCCCGGCGTCGCCGAGGGCCTGCACGAGCACCAGGCTCAGCGCGAGGCCGCGGGCGAGCTCGGGGTGCCCGGGGCACGGCGTCTCGTCCAGCGCCAGCAGCGAGACGACGCCGGCCGCCTCGGTCTCGGCGAGCAGCGCGGCGAGACGTTCCCGGTCGAGGTGCCCGTCGTCCAGCTCGACGCGCTGCGCGGTGGCGCCGTGCGCGGCGAGCACCGCGGCCACTTCGGCGTCCTCGGCGCCGCCGGTGCCGACGAGCAGCCAGGTGCCGGTGAGCTCGCCGTTCCCGGTGCCGCGCAACGGTGTCCAGGTCGCGCGGTACCGCCAGGAGTCCGCTGTGGACGCTTCGGCGCGGCCGCGGTGCCAGCTGGACAGCGCGGGCAGCACCGCGGCCAGCGAGTCGGCGTCCACGTCGAGCCGGTCGGTGAGCGCGGCGAGGTCCTGCTGCTCGACGTCGGCCCAGAACCCGGCTTCGGCGACGCCGACCTCACCGGCGGCGGTCCGCGGCGCGGCGGACAGCGCCCACAGGTGTTCGTGCTGGAACGCGTAGGTGGGCAGCTCGACGCGGCGCGCCCCGCCGAGCAGCGGGGTGAAATCGACCTCGACGCCGCGGGCCAGCAGCTCGCCTGCGGAGAGCAGGAACCGGTCCAGGCCGCCGTGGTCGCGGCGCAGCGTGCCGCCGGTGATCACGTCGGTCGCGGCCTGCTCGGCGGTCTCCTGCACGGCGGCGGTGAGCACCGGGTGCGGGCTGATCTCGACGAACACGCCGTGGCCCTGCTCGGCGAGGGCGCGCACGGCGGGTTCGAAGCCGACGGTGCCGCGCAGGTTCCGATACCAGTACGCCGCGTCCATCCCGGTGGTGTCCAGCCAGTCCCCGGTGACGGTGGAGAAGAACGGGACCTCGGCGGCGGCGGGGCGGATCGGGGCGAGCACGTCGAGCAGTTCCGCTTCGAGGGCTTCGACGTGCGCGGAGTGCGAGGCGTAGTCGACGGCCACCCGGCGGGCCCGCACCTCCTCGGCGGTGAGGCGTTCGTGCAGCGCGTCGAGCGCGTCCGGGTCGCCGGAGACGACGGTGGAGCCCGGCCCGTTGATCGCGGCGATGGACACCCCGTCGCCGATCCGCTCCCGCACCTGCTCGGCGCCGAGCGCGACGGACAGCATGCCGCCCGCCCCGGCGAGCCCGGCGGCGATGGCGCGGCTGCGCAGCGCGACGACCCGCGCCGCGTCGTCCAGGTCGAGCGCCCCGGAGACGCAGGCGGCGGCGATCTCGCCCTGGGAGTGCCCGAGCACCGCGTCCGGCCGCACCCCGTGGTGCCGCCACAGCTCGGCGAGCGACACCATCACGGCGAACGAGGCGGGCTGCACCACGTCCACCCGGTCCAGCGACGGCGCGTCGGGTGCCGCGCGCAGCACGTCGAGCAGCGACCAGTCCACGTGCGGGGCGAGCGCGGCGGCGCAGTCGGCGATCCGCGCGGCGAACACGGGCGATTCGTCGAGCAGCCGGGCGCCCATCCCGGCCCACTGCGAGCCCTGCCCGGGGAACACGAACACGGTGCGCCCGGCGGCGGTGGCGGTGCCCTGCACGAGCCCGGTGGCGGGGCGGCCGGCGGCGAACTCGGCGAGCGCGGCCCGCAGCGCGGCGGAGTCGTCGCCGACGAGGACGGCGCGGTGCTCGAACCGGGCGCGGGTGCCGAGCAGCGAGTGCGCGACATCGGCGGCCGGGTGCTCGATCGCGGCGAGCCGGGCGGCCTGGGCGCGCAGCGCCGGTTCGGTGCGGGCGGACAGCACCCACGGCACCGGCCCGGCGGGCGCCTGCTCGGTCGCGGGTTCGGGTTCGGGTTCGTGCTCCAGGACGGCGTGCGCGTTGGTGCCGCTGATCCCGAAGGAGGACACGGCGGCGCGGCGCGGCCCGCCGGTCTCCGGCCAGCCGGTGTTCTCGTGCAGCAGTTCCACGCCGCCCGCGGTCCAATCGACGTGCGTGGACGGCCGGTCGGCGTGCAGGGTGCGCGGCAGCAGGCCGTGCCGCATCGCCAGCACCACCTTGATCACGCCGACGACGCCCGCCGCGGACTGGGCGTGCCCGAGGTTGGACTTGGCGGAGCCGAGCAGCAGCGGCGCGTCCGGATCGCGGTCGTGGCCGTAGGTCCGTTGCAGCGCTTGGGCTTCGATGGGGTCGCCGAGTGCGGTGCCGGTGCCGTGCGCCTCCACCGCCTGTACGTCCGATGTGGACAGTTCGGCGTTGGCGAGGGCCTGCCGGATCACCCGCTGCTGCGCGGGCCCGTTGGGTGCGCTCAGCCCGTTGGAGGCCCCGTCCTGGTTGACGGCGCTGCCGCGCACCACGGCCAGCACCGGGTGCCCCCGGCGCCGCGCGTCGGGGAGCCGTTCGACCAGCAGCACGCCGACGCCTTCGGACAGCGCCATCCCGTCGGCCCCGTCGCCGAACGCCTTGCAGCGCCCGTCGCGGGCCAGCGCGCGCTGGCGGCTGAACGCGACGAACGCCGCCGGGTCGGCCATCACGGTCGCCCCGCCGGCCAGCGCCAGGTCGCTCTCCCCGGTGCGCAGCGACTGGCAGGCCAGGTGCAGCGCGACCAGCGAGGACGAGCAGGCGGTGTCCACGGTGACGGCGGGGCCTTCCAGCCCGAACAGGTAGGACAGCCGCCCGGACAGCACGCTGGGGCTGGTGCCGGTGACGGCGTGGCCTTCGGAACCGTCGGCGGAGCCGCTGCCGTAGTCCTGGAAGCTGGAGCCGATGTAGGTGCCGGTGCGGCTGCCGCGCAGCGCCCCGGGGTCGATGCCCGCGCGCTCGAAGGATTCCCACGCGGTCTCCAGCAGCAGCCGCTGCTGCGGGTCCATCGCGAGGGCTTCGCGCGGGGAGATGCCGAAGAACGCCGGGTCGAATTCGCCCGCGTCGTGCAGGAACCCGCCCTGCGTGGCGTAGGTGGTCCCGGCGCGGTCGGGGTCGGGGTCGTAGAGCCGGTCGGCGTCCCAGCCGCGATCGGTGGGGAACTCGGTGATGGCGTCGGCCCCGTCGGTGAGCAGCTCCCAGAACCGCTCGGGCGTGTCGGCGCCGCCGGGGAAGCGGCAGGCCATGCCGATGATGGCGATCGGCTCGCCGGTGTCGCCGGTCACCGCCGCGGTCGTGGTGCTCGCCCCGGCGCCGACCAGTTCGGCGCGCAGGTGCTCGGCGAGCGCCGCCGCGTTCGGGTGGTCGAAGGCGAGGGTGCTGGGCAGCGCGAGCCCGGTGGCGGCGGCGAGCCGGGTGCGCAGTTCGACGGCGGTGAGCGAGTCGAAGCCGAGTTCGCGGAACGCGCGGCGCTGCGGGACCGCCCCGGCGCCGGAGTGGCCGAGCACGGCGGCGGATTCGGCGCGCACCAGTTCCAGCAGCAGGTCCCGCTGGGCGTCCGGGTCGAGCCCGCGCAGCCGCGCGGCCAGCTCCCCGTCCGGCTCGGCCTGCTCGGTGCCCGCCCGCCCGAGCGCGCGGACCTCGGGCAGCTCGGACAGCAGCGGGCTGGGCCGGGCCGCCGTGAAGATCGGGTGGTAGCGCGCCCAGTCCACGTCGGCGACGGTGGCGGTGGTGTCGTCGTGGGCGAGGGCGCGGTGCACCTCGGCGACGGCGGTGTCCGGGTCGAGCGCGCCGAGGCCGCTGCGGCGCAGCTGGTCGGCGACGGCCTCGTCGGTGGCCATGCCCGCCTCGGCCCACGGCCCGAAGGCGAGCGCGGTGGCGGGCAGGCCGCGGGCGCGGCGGTGCTCGGCGAGCGCGTCGAGCTGGGCGTTCGCCGCCGCGTAGGCGCTCTGCCCGCCGCTGCCCCAGGTGCCGGCGATGGACGACAGCAGCAGGAAGAAGTCGAGCTCGCGGTCGCCGAGCAGGGCGTCCAGGTGCACGGCCCCGGCGATCTTCGCGGCGGCGACGGCCGCGAACTCGGCGGGCGCGGTGTCCTGCAGCGGGGTGGCCTGCCCGGTTCCGGCGGCGTGCACCACTCCGGTGAGCTCGGGAAGCTCGGCGAGCAGCGCGGCGAGGGCGTCCCGGTCGGTCACGTCGCAGGCCGCGATCCGCACCTCGGCGCCGAGCCCGCGCAGGTCGTCGGCGAGTTCGGCGGCGCCGGGCGCGTCGGGTCCGCGGCGTCCGGTGAGGACCAGCCGTTCCGCGCCGGCTTCGGCCAGCGAGCGGGCGATGCGGGCGCCGAGCGCGCCGGTGCCGCCGGTGATGAGCACGGTGCCGCGCGTCGTGAACCCGGTGGCCGCGGCGGAGATCGGGTGGTGCAGCAGCCTGCGCCCGGCGAGGCCGGTGGCGCGCACCGCGACCTGGTCCTCGCCGTCGAGTCCGCCGAGCACGCGGGCGAGCCGGGCACCGGCCTGCCGGTCCGGGTCGGCGGGCAGGTCGACGAGCCCGCCCCAGCGCTGCGGGTGCTCCAGCGCGACGACGCGGCCGAGCCCCCAGGTGGCGGCCTGAACCGGGCTCGCGATCGGGTCGTCGACGCCGGTGGACACCGCACGCGACGTGATCATCCACAGTGGAGCCTCGTACCCGGCGTCGCCGAGGGCCTGCGCGAGCGCGGCGTTGAGCACCAGCCCGGTGCTCAGCGCCGGGTGCACCGGGTGCGGGCGTTCGTCGGCGGCCAGCACCGACACGACGCCGGTGCGCGACGGCTCGCCGAGGAGTTCGGCGATGGTCTCCCGGTCGGCACCGGGCTCCAGCAGCAGTTCGTCGACGTCCGCGCCGTGCGCGCGCAGCGCGGCCGCGACCGGACCCGTACCGGTAGCCCCGGTGCCGACGAGCAGCCAGGTCCCGGTGAGCACCGCCGGGGCGGGCGTGCTCAGCGGGTGCCAGTCCACCCGGTAGCGCCAGGAGTCCAGCAGTTCCCGCTCGTGCCTGCGCTGCCGCCAGGACGCGAGCGCGGGCAGCAGCGCGTACAGCGCGGCGTGCTGCGAGTCGGCGAGGCCCAGCAGGTCGGCGAGCTCCTCGCCCGCGCCGCGGTCCACCGCCGTCCACAGCCGCTCGTCGGCCGGGTCCGTGGCGGGGACCGCGGCGGTGGTCTCCGGCCAGTACCGCTCGCGCTGGAACGCGTAGGTGGGCAGGGCGACGCGGCGCGCGCCGGGGTGCGCGGCGGCCAGGTCGACCGGGGTGCCGCGGACGTGCAGCCGGGCCAGCGCGGTGGTCACCGACAGGTCCTCGCCGCGGTCGGCACGCAGCGCGGGCACGAACTCGGCGTCGTCGCCGAGCACGTCCTGCGCCATCGCGGACAGCACCCCGTCCGGGCCCAGTTCCAGGTAGGTGCGGGTGCCCGCGTCGGCGGCGGTGCGGACCGCGTCGGCGAACCGGACGGTGGCGCGGGCGTGCCGCACCCAGTGCTCGGGGGTGCGCACCTCGTCCCCGGCGAGCTCGCCGGTGACGCCGGAGATCAGCGGGATCCGCGCGGCCCGGTAGTCGAGTCCTTCGGCGACCTGCCGGAATTCGTCGAGCATCGGGTCGACCAGCGGCGAGTGGAACGCGTGGCTGACGCTGAGCCGCTTGGTGCCGCGGTCGGCGAACCGCTCGGCGAGCGCCACCGCTTCGGCCTCGTCGCCGGAGATGACCACGGAGGCCGGGCCGTTCACGGCGGCGATCGCGATCCGCTCGGTGAGCAGCGGCGCCACCTCGTCCTCGGTGGCGCGCAACGAGATCATCGCGCCGCCGGGCGGCAGCGCCGCCATCAGGCGGGCGCGGGCGGCGACCAGGGCGCACGCGTCGGGCAGCGACAGCACCCCGGCGACGTGGGCGGCGGCGAGCTCGCCGACGGAGTGCCCGGCGAGCCGGTCGGGCACCGCGCCGCGGGCCTCGACGAGCCGGTACAGCGCCACTTCGAGGGCGAACAGCGCGGGCTGGGCGTAGCCGGTGTCGTCCAGGTCGGCGGTGTCGTCCAGGTCTGCGGCGCGGGCCAGCAGCAGCTCGCGCACCGCGGGGTCGAAGTGCCCGAGCACTTCGTCGAGCGCGGTGGCGAACTCGGGGTACCGCCCGTGCAGTTCGGCGCCCATCCCGGCGCGCTGGCTGCCCTGGCCGGTGAACAGCGCGGTGAGCCCGCCCGGCTCCCCGGCCTCCCCGGTCACGATCCCGGGGTCGGGGCGGTCGGCGGCGAGGGCGCGCAGCGAGTCGAGCAGCGAATCCCGGCCGGTGCCGAGCACGACGGCGCGCTGCGGGAACGCGGTGCGGGTGGTGGCCAGCGAGCGCGCGACGTCGGCGGGCCGGTGGCCGGGGTGCTCGTCGAGGAAGGTGATGAGCCGGGCGGCCTGGGAGCGCAGCGCGGCGCGGGTCTTGCCGGACAGCGGCCAGGCCACCGGCACCTCGGTCCGGTCCGCGGGTTCCGGGGCGCCCGCGACTTCCGGGGCGCCGTCGGGTTCCGGAGCGGCCGCGAGTTGCGGAGCGGCCCCGGATTCCGGAGCCGCCGCGAGCTCGGGCCGTTCCAGCACGAGGTGCGCGTTGGTGCCGCTGATGCCGAACGCGGACACGGCGGCGCGGCGGGGCCGCCCGGTCTCCGGCCAGGGGACGTCGGCGGTGAGCAGTTCCACCGCGCCGTCCGCCCAGTCCACGTGGGTGGAGGGCGTATCCGCGTGCAGGGTGCGGGGCAGCACGCCGTGCCGCATCGCCTGCACCACCTTGATCACGCCCGCGACACCGGCGGCGGCCTGGGTGTGCCCGAGGTTCGACTTGATCGACCCGAGCCGCAGCGGCTCCGCGCGGTCCTGCCCGTAGGTGGCCAGCAGCGCCTGCGCTTCGATCGGGTCGCCGAGCGAGGTGCCGGTGCCGTGCGCCTCGACGAGATCGATGTCCGAAGTGGACAGATCGGCCGCGGCGAGGGCCTGCCGGATCACCCGCTGCTGCGCGGGCCCGTTCGGTGCGGTCAGCCCGTTCGAGGCGCCGTCCTGGTTGACGGCGCTGCCGCGCACCACCGCGAGCACCTCGTGCCCGTGGCGCCGCGCGTCGGAGAGCCGCTCCAGCACGACGATGCCGACGCCCTCCGCCCAGCCGACGCCGTCCGCGTCGGCGGAGAACGCCTTGCACCGCCCGTCCGGGGACAGTCCGCGCTGCCGGGAGAACTCGATCAGCGCCGCCGGGGTGGACATCACCGTCACGCCGCCCGCCAGCGCCAGCGAGCACTCCCCCGCCCGCAGCGCCTGCATCGCCCAGTGCATCGCCACCAGCGAGGACGAGCAGGCGGTGTCCACCGTGACCGCCGGTCCTTCCAGGCCCAGCGCGTAGGACACCCGCCCGGAGGCGACGCTCGGCGAGGTCCCGCTGCCCTGGTGCCCTTCGAAGTCGCCGCCGGCGAGCACCGCGCCGTAGTCGTTGTACATCACCCCGGCGAACACACCGGTCCGGCTGCCGCGCAGCGCGGCCGGGTCGATCCCGGCCTGCTCGATCGCGGACCAGGAGGTCTCCAGCAGCAGCCGCTGCTGCGGGTCGGTGGAGATCGCCTCGCGCGGGCTCATCCCGAAGAAGCCCGGGTCGAATTCGGCCGCGTCGTGCAGGAACCCGCCGGAGCGGGCGTAGGAGGTACCGGTGCGGTCCGGGTCCGGGTCGTAGAGCGCGTCGAGGTCCCAGCCGCGGTCCACCGGGAGCCCGCTGATCGCGTCGGTGCCCTCGGACACCAGCCGCCACAGCTCGTCCGGCGAGGTCACCCCGCCCGGGTAGCGGCAGGCCATGCCGACGATCGCGATGGGATCGCCGGACACCGCGACCGCGTCGGCCTCCCCGGTGGCGGCGTCGTCCTCGCCGAGCAGTTCGGTGCGCACGTGCGCGGCCAGCGCCCGCGCCGTCGGGTGGTCGAACACGGCGGTCGCCGAGGTGCGCAGCCCGGTGGCGGTGGCCAGCCGGTTGCGCAGCTCCACGGCGGTCAGCGAGTCGAACCCGAGTTCCTGGAACGCGCGGTCCGGGTCCACATCGGACACCGCGGTGTGCCCGAGCACGGCGGCGACCTGGGTGCGCACCAGCTCCAGCACCGCCGCGGCGCGGTCGGCCGCCCCCAGCGCGCCGAGCCGCCGCGCGAGCCCGGCCGACGCGGCGGAGCCGGTGGCAGCCCGCCGGGCCGGGGTGCGGATCAGGCCGCGCAGGAAGGCGGGGACCTCGCCGCGGGAACGCAGCACCGCGAGGTCCAGCCGCACCGGGGCGAGCACCGCTTCCCCGCTGGCGGTGGCCGCGTCGAACAGCGCGATCCCCTGCGCGGGTTCCAGCGGCGGGGTGCCGGTGGCGGTGAACCGGCGCAGCTCGGCCTCGGCCAGTTCCCCGGTCATGCCCCCGGTGGACGCCCACGGGCCCCAGGCCAGCGAGGTCGCCGGGAGCCCGGCGGCGCGGCGGTGCGCGGCGAGCGCGTCCAGGTAGGCGTTGGCGGCCGAGTAGTTCGCCTGCCCCGCGGCGCCGACGACGCCGGCCAGCGAGGAGAAGGTGGTGAACTCGGCGAGCGGGTGGTCCCGGGTCAGCTCGTGCAGGTTCCAGGCGGCGTCGACCTTCGGCCGCAGCACGGCCGCGAGCCGTTCCGGGGTGAGCGCGTCGAGCAACGCGTCGTCGAGCACCCCGGCGGCGTGCAGCACCGAGGTCAGCGGGTGCGCGGCGGGGATCTCGGCGAGCAGCGCGGCGAGGGCGTCCCGGTCGGCGGCGTCGCAGGCGGCGACGCGCACCTGGGCGCCGTGCTCGGCGAGGTCGGCGACGAGCCGGTCCACGCCCTCGGCGTCCGGGCCGCGGCGGCTGGTCAGCAGCACGTGCCGCACGCCGTGCTCGGCGACGAGGTGGCGGGCGAACAGGGCGCCGAGCCCGCCGGTGCCGCCGGTGATGAGCACGGTGCCGTCCGGGTCGCGTTCCGGTGCGGCGTCGGCGGAGATCGGCGCGCGGGCCAGCCGCGCCGCGTGCAGCCGTCCGTCCACGATGGACAGCTGGGGTTCGTCGGCGAGCGCGAGCGCCGCGGGCAGCTGCGCCGCGGCGGCGGTGTCGAGGTCGACCAGCCCGAACCGGCCGGGGTGTTCGGCCTGCGCAGTGCGGACCAGGCCCCACACCGCGGCGGCGGCCAGGTCGGCGCCGTCGCGGGCGCCGCGGGTGACGACCACCAGCCGGGCCGCGACGTCGGCGTCGAGCACCCGCTGGGCCTGTTCGAGCACGCGGGCGGTGCACGCGTGCACCTGCTCGGGTGCCGCCGCGGGCGAGCGCACCGGCAGCACGACGACCTCGGTGCCCGCGGGCCCCGCGTCCAGGCCCGCCACCTCGACCGCGCCGACCGGCGGCGCGCCCCAGGGCACCTCGCCGACGGGCGGGAGCACCGCCACCGAGCCCGGATCGGCGGTGGCCGCGATCGGCGTCCAGTCCAGCCGGAACAGCGCGTCCCGGGCGGCGGCGGGCCTGCGGGCTCCGAGCGGGCGCAGCACCAGCGATTCCACCTCGGCCACCGGTTCCCCGGCCGGGTCGGCCACCGACACCGCGACCGCGTCCGGCCCGGCGGGTGCCAGCCGCACCCGGGCCGCGGTCGCGCCGGTGGCGTGCAGGGTGACGCCCTCCCAGGCGAACGGCAGCGCCGGTTCCGCGGCGTCACCGGCCCCGGCGGCGGCGTGCAGCGCGGCGTCCAGCAGCGCCGGGTGCACCCCGAACGCCTCGGCTTCGGCGGCGGCCACGGGCAGCTCCACCTCGGCGAACACCTCGTCGCCGCGCCGCCAGGCCGCGCGCAGGCCGCGGAAGGCGGGACCGTAGTCCAATCCGGCCGCGGCGAACCGCTCGTAGAGCCCGTCGAGGTCCACGGGTCGCGACCCGGCGGGCGGCCACTCCGGGCCGAAGTCCGCCGGGGTGCCGCGCGCGGTGTCGAGCACGCCGGTGGCGTGCCGCGTCCACGGCTGCTCCTCGGTGCCGTCGGGGCGGGAATAGAGGCTCAGCTCCCGGCTCCCGGTGTCGTCGGGGCCGCCGAGCCACACCTGCACCTGCACCGCGCCCTGCTCGGGCAGCACCAGCGGCGCGGCCAGCGTCAGCTCCCGCACCCGGTCGCAGCCCGCTTCGTCCCCGGCGCGCAGCGCCAGCTCGACGAACGCGGTGCCGGGCAGCAGGATCTCGCCGCCGACCGCGTGCTCGGCCAGCCACGGGTGCGAGCGCACCGACAACCTGCCGGTGAGCAGCACCCCGTCCGAGTTCGCCAGCGACACCGCCGCCGCCAGCAGCGGGTGGTGCGCGGCGCCGAGTCCGGCCGCGCGCACGTCACCGTCGCCGGTGCTCCTCGGCCAGAACCGGCGGCGCTGGAACGGGTAGCCGGGCAGCGCGACGCGGCGGGCGCCGGTGCCGGCGAAGAACTCGGGCCAGTCCGGGGAGGCACCGTGGGCGTGCAGGGCGGCGAGCGCCTGCGCGACGGCGGTGGTCTCGGACCGGTCACCGCGCAGCAGCGGGACCACCAGCGCCTCGTGGTCGAGGTTCGCCGGAACGAGCGCGCTGAGCACCGCGTCCGGGCCGAGTTCGGCGAAGGTCCGCACCCCGAGTTCGCCGAGGCGGCGGACGGCGGCGCCGAACCGCACCGGGCGGCGCGCGTGCTCCACCCAGTGGTCGGGGGAGGCGAGGTCGCGGGCGGTCGCGGACTCGCCGGTGGCGGTGGACACCAGCGGCAGCAGCGGTTCGCGCGGCGAGAGCCCGGCGACGACGGCGCGGAACTCCTCGAGCATCGGCTCCACCAGCGGCGAGTGGAACGCGTGGCTCACCGGCAACCGCGTGGTGCGGCGCCCCAGCTCGGCGAAGTGCGCGGCGATCGCCTCGGCTTCGGCGGCGTCCCCGGAGACGACCACCGACTCGGGCCCGTTGATCGCGGCCAGCGACACCCGTCCGGTGAGCAGCGGGAGCACTTCGTCCTCGGTGGCCCGCACCGAGATCATCGCGCCACCGGCGGGCAGCGCCTGCATCAACCGGCCCCGCGCGCACACCAGCGCGGCCGCGTCGTCGAGCGTGAACACGCCCGCCACGTGCGCGGCGGCGATCTCGCCGACGGAGTGCCCGGCGAGGTGGTCGGGCCGCAGCCCCCACGACTCGGCGAGCCGGTGCAGCGCCACTTCGACGGCGAACAGCGCGGGCTGGGCGTAGCCGGTCTCGTCCAGCAGCGCGGCCTCGGGGCTGTCGGGTTCGGCGAACAGCACCTCCCGCAGCGGCCGGTCCAGGTGCCGGTCGAGGGCGGTCACCACCTCGTCGAAGGCGGTGGCGAACGCCGGGAACCGCGCGTGCAGTTCGCGGCCCGCGCCGAGCCGCTGCCCGCCCTGCCCGGTGAACAGGAACGCCGTCTTCCCCGCGGCACGGGAGGATCCGCGCACGAGCGCCGGGGCGTCCTCGTCGGCGGCGAGGGCGCGCAGGCCCGCGCGCAGCTCCTCCTCGTCGGTCGCGGTGAGCACCGCGCGGTGCTCCAGTCCGCCGCGGGCGGCGGTGGTGAAGCCGACGTCCAGCGGCCGCGGCCCGTCGGTGTCCACGGTGGACAGCAGGCGGGTGGCCTGCTCGCGCAGTCCCGCCGCCGTCTTCGCCGACAGCAGCACCGGGATCGTCCCGGGTTCCACCGGCTCGGCCACCGGCTCCGGTTCGGGCGCCTGCTCGATGATGGTGTGCGCGTTGGTGCCGCTGATGCCGAACGAGGACACGCCCGCGCGGCGCGGCCGGTCGGCGACCGGCCAGGGTTCGGCGCCGGTGAGCAGCCGCACCTGCCCGGAGTTCCAGTCGACGTGCGTGGACGGCTCGTCCACGTGCAGGGTCCGCGGCAGCAGGCCGTGCCGCATCGCCTGCACCACCTTGATGACCCCGGCGACCCCGGCCGCGGCCTGGGTGTGCCCGAGGTTCGACTTGATCGAACCCAGCAGCAGCGGGTGCTCCCGATCCTGCCCGTAGGTCGCCAGCAGCGCCTGCGCCTCGACCGGGTCACCGAGCGCGGTACCGGTGCCGTGCGCCTCCACGACGTCCACTTCGGACGGGGACAGCCGCGCGTTCACCAGCGCCTGCTGGATGACGCGCTGCTGCGAAGGCCCGTTCGGCGCGGTCAGCCCGTTGGACGCGCCGTCCTGGTTCACCGCGCTGCCGCGCACCACCGCGAGCACTTCGTGCCCGTGGCGCCGCGCGTCGGAGAGCCGCTCCAGGACCAGCACGCCGACGCCCTCGCCCCAGCCGGTCCCGTCCGCCGCATCGGCGAACGAGCGGCAGCGGCCGTCCGCGGACAACCCGCCCTGCCGGGAGAACTCCAGGAACGTCGCCGGTCCGGACATCACGGTGACCCCGCCCGCCAGCGCCAGCGAGCACTCCCCCGCGCGCAGCGAGTGCGCCGCCAGGTGCAGCGCCACCAGCGAGGACGAGCAGGCGGTGTCCACCGTGACGGCCGGCCCCACCGCGCCGAAGGTGTAGGCGAGCCTGCCGGAGAGCACGCTGCCGCTGTTGCCGGTCAGCCGGAACCCGTCCACGTCGTCGGCCGCGCCGACCCGGTAGTCCTGCGCCATCGCACCCATGAACACGCCGGTGCGGCTGCCCCGCACCGCCGCCGGGTCGACGCCCGCGTGCTCGAACGCCTCCCAGGTGGCTTCCAGCAGCACCCGCTGCTGCGGGTCCATCGCCAGCGCCTCGCGCGGGGAGATGCCGAAGAAGTCCGCGTCGAATTCGGCCGCGTCGTGCAGGAATCCGCCGGAGCGGGTGGCCGTGTCGGCGTCGGCGAGCTCCCAGCCCCGGTCGGCGGGGAACCCGGTGATGCCGTCGCGGCCCTCGGCGACCAGCCGCCACAGGTCCTCGGGACCGGTCACGTCGCCGGGGTAGCGGCAGCTCATGCCGACGATGGCGATGGGCTCGCGGGCCGCGTCCTCCAGCTCCTGCACGCGCGCCCGGGACCGCTTCAGGTCCGCGCTCGCGCGCTTCAGGTAGTCCCGGAGCTTCTGCTCGTTGTCCATCTCCACCCCACCTGCGTCGACCGGACGGAGCTCAGTCTCACCAGCACCCGCCCGGGAATTCCCCAGTCCTGGAAGGGCGAACGGCCACCGTCCGCCCGGAGGGCGTCACCAGCTGGACGCGGAGAGCACCTCGGCGTAGTCGCGCTCGCGGGAGGCCTGCCGCAGGTCGGCCTCGACCATCATCGTCATCAGCTCGGTGAAGTCGACGCTCGGTTCCCAGTCCAGTTCCCGGCGCGCCCGCCCGGAATCGGCGCACAGCGTCTCGACCTCGGCGGGGCGCACCAGCGTCGGATCGATCTCGACGTGGTCCTCCCAGTGCAGTCCCGCCGCGTCGAACGCGATGCGCACCGCGTCCCGCACCGAGTGCATCCGACCGGTACCGACCACGTAGTCGGAGGGCTCGTCCTGCTGGAGCATCAGGTGCATCGCGCGCACGTAGTCCCCGGCGAAACCCCAGTCCCGCACCGCGTCCAGGTTGCCGAGGTAGAGCTTGTCCTGCAGGCCGAGTTTGATCTGCGCGACGGCCAGCGAGATCTTGCGGGTGACGAATTCCGCGCCGCGGCGCGGGGATTCGTGGTTGAACAGGATGCCGGACACGCCCCACACGCCGTAGGACTCGCGGTAGTTCTGCGTGATGTAGTGCCCATAGGTCTTGGCGACGCCGTACGGGCTGCGCGGGTGGAAGGTGGTGCGCTCGCTCTGCGGCGTCTCGGCGACCTTGCCGAACATCTCGGAGGACGACGCCTGGTAGAACCGGATGCGTTCCCCGCCGGAACCGCCGGAACCGTGCAGGCCGCTGACGATGCGGATCGCCTCCAGCATCCGCAGCACGCCCATCCCGTTCACCTCGGTGACGAGTTCCGCCTGCTGCCAGGACATCGGCACGAACGAGATGGCGCCCAGGTTGTAGACCTCGTGCGGTTGCACCAGGTCCACCGCCGAGACCAGACTGCCCTGGTCCATCAGATCACCGTCCACGAAGGACAGATCGGTGGCCAGCCTGCTCAGCCGGGACTTGCGCGGGTTCGCCTGCCCCCGGATCAGGCCCCACACCTGGTACCCCTGCGCGAGCAGGTGCTCGGCCAGGTAGGAACCGTCCTGCCCGGTGATCCCGGTGATCAGCGCTCGCCTGGACATGTGCTTCCCCTTCCACCACCTGATGCCGACAGCGCCCGTGCCGACCGCGTGGGCGGCACGGGAACGCGCGCGGTGGCGCACCGGGCACCGGCAGAGGTCGGATCGGCGCCTGCCGGGAGCCCCCGGATCGGGCCGGATCCGACGCTGGCAGCCGATCGTCGGCGGTGTCAAAGGAAAGCGGCACACCCTAGGGATTCGCCGAGTTCTCGGTCGTGGCGCGGAATCCGGACTAGGGGTTCTCCGCACCGCGCGGTGCTGTACTGGCCGCGCGGGCGCCGCCCGCCGCGGAGGTCCAGCGCTCGGAGGAGGAGCCGTGACCGATCTCGACCCCGGCAAGTGGCTGCGCCGCTACCACCCCGCACCGGCCGCACCGGTCCGGCTGGCGTGCTTCCCGCACGCGGGCGGCTCGGCCAGCTTCTACCGGCCGGTCTCGGCCGCCCACTCCCCCGGCGCCGACGTCGTCGTGCTGCAGTACCCGGGCAGGCAGGACCGGCACCGCGAACCGCTGCTCGGCGGCATCGACGAGTACGCGGAGGCGATCACGGCGGTGCTGGCGGCGGAACCGGAGCTGCCGACGGTGTTCTTCGGGCACAGCATGGGCGCGCTGCTCGGCTTCGAGGTGGCGCACCGGCTGGAGCGCGGCGCGGGCCGGCCGCCGCGGTCGCTGGTCGTCTCGGGGCGCCGCGCCCCGGGCACGGTGCGGGACGAGCGGGTGCACCTGCTCGACGACGAGGGCCTGCTGGCGGACGTGCGCGCGTTGAACGGGGCGGAGTCGGCGCTGGACGACGAGGACGTGGTGCGCATGTCGCTGCCCGCGATCCGCAACGACTACCGCGCGGTGGAGACCTACCCGCCGCGGCCGGACCGGGTGGTGTCCTGCCCGATCTCGGTGCTCATCGGCGACGACGACCCGAAGTCCACGGTAGACGAATCGTTGCGCTGGAAGGAGCACACCTCCGGCGCGTTCCGGCTGCGCGGCTTCCGCGGCGGCCACTTCTACCTCGTCGAGCACGCAGCCCAGGTCAACGCAGAACTCGCAGCGGAACTCACCCTGCGAATCCCACCAGGCGAGTGACCCGCCCGACGTGCCCGGACGAACCCGCCACTCGCCGGACCGCAGATCCACGCTCTCACCCGCGTCCACGCCGTTGTCCTGTCAGCGGCGAAGCCGCTGAGCGGCGACCACCTGAGGCACCGGCACCGCCGCGGGTTCTCAGCGGGATTCTCGCGAGGACGGCGTCGTCGCCCGTGGCGGAGCCACCGGTGAGAACGATCCCGCAGCGAGAATCCCGCTGAGGTTCCGCCACCCGCGCAAGAGGACCAGGAGGAATCAGGCCGGGTCCAGGGAGTCGGCCAGGTCGGCCAGTCCTGCTCTGCCGGTGACGCCGAGCTTGCGGTAGACCTTGGTGAGGTGCTTCTCGACGGCCCGGGAGCTCACCCCCAGCTCGGTGGCCACCTGCTGGTTGCCGAGCCCGCCCGCCACCAGCCGCGCGATGCGCAGTTCGGCGCGGGTCAGTTCCGCCTGCGCCCCACCGCCTTCGGCCGCGATCTCCTCGGCGGCGCGCAGCCGCGGGACCCCGCAGGCGGCGGCGAGCTCGTCGCCCTCGTTCAACCGGGCGGCGGCCTCCGCCCGGTCGGAGCACAGCAGCCTGCGCCCCAGCATCAGGTGCGCCTTGGCGAGTTCCACCGTGCCGGCCGGACCGCGGCCGTCGAGCGCTTCGACGGCCCGGCGCAGCAGCTCCACGCCCGGCTCCCCCTCGGTGATCGCGCCCCACACGCGCAGCGCGCGACCGACCCCGCTGGGCGCGCCCCAGGCCACCGCCCGCCGGTACTCCTCGGCGATCAGCTCGGCGGCCGGGCCGGGCCGCTGCACGCGGTGGTACAGCAGCGCCGCCCAGCCGCGCCACGGCAGCAGGCACGGGTTGGACCAGCCGAGCCGGTCCCGCTCCCGCCCGCACTCCAGCAGGTGTTCGAGCCCGCCGACGGTGTCGCGCACGCTGACGGCGAGCGCGGCGTCGCGCAGCTCCCGCACCCACGGCTGCACCGCGTGGTCCCACTCGTGGTGGCGCCCCAGCGCCCGCGCCGCGGAACCGGTGTCGGCCGAGTCGAGCACGGCGACGGACAGCACCTCGAAGCACCGCTCCACCACCGGGATCAGCCCCGGGTCGCAACGGCGCAGCGCGCTCTCCGCCAGCGCCACCGCCTCCGGGTAGCGGCAGGAGCGGACCACGGTGAACGCCCGTTCGGCGTCGACGATGAGGCGTTCCGCGGCGCGGTCGCCGCGCGCGCCGAGCGCCGCGGTCACCTCCGCCAGCCACTGCTCCGCGGCCCGCACCTCGTCGCAGGCCGCGAGGGTCCGCGCCGCCAGCGCCACCGCGCCGAACGCGGCGCCCGGCCCGTGCTCCCCGGCGACGGCCCGCTTCGCCCACGGCAGCACCGATTCGGCGTCGCCGCCGGTGAGCGTCGCCGAGTACAGCAGCACCGAGATCCGCTCCGGGTCGACGTGCTCGCCGGGGACGAGGGAGTCGAACAGCTCGCGGGTGTCGGCGCACCAGGCGGGATCGCCGAGCCGGGCGAGGCGGATGCGGGTGTCGATGGCCCGCAGCACGGCCGGATCCAGCTCCTCCCGCGCGCGGAAGTCCTCCAGTTCGGCGAGCAGCGACAGCGGTGCCACCGCCAGCAGCATCGGCGGCACGTCGGCACCGTCCTCGGCTCGCCGCCGGTCCGAGTCGAACTTGGGCAGCGCCTGCGACAGGTGCCGCATCGAGGCGACCGGTGCCCCGGAGCGCTCCGCCTCGGCGAGGTCGGCGAGCAGCACGGACCGCTCGGTGCCCGCGGTGGGGCAGGCCAGCAGCGCGCGGCGCAGGCAGCGGATGGCGGTGGCCACGTCGCCGCGGTCCAGGGCCCGCCGGCCCGCGGCGTGCAGCACCCCGGTGGTCCACTCGCCCTGGGTCGCGTCCGAGGCCAGCAGGTGTTCGGCGACCGCTTCGGCGGGCCGGTCGGCCCGCTGCAGCAGCCGCGCCGCTCTGCGGTGCCACTCGGCGAGTTCCGGTGGTTCCAGGGTGTTCTCCACGACCTCGCGGATCACCGGGTGCGCGAAGCGGGGCCGCGCCGGTTCGACGAGGACGCCGAGCGCGGCGAGGGCGGCGAGCGCCGCGGCGCACTCGGCGGGGGCCAGCCCGGCCAGGTCGGCGAGCTGGTCCGGCTCGGCACCGTCGAGCAGCGCCACCGCTCGGGCGGCGGCCAGCACCGGTTCCGGCTGCGGGCGCAGCACCGCGCCGGCCCGCTCGGCCACCACGGAGGGCCGCAACGACCACACGGCGTCCACATCGGACTCCTGCGGGCGCCTGCCGCTGTCGCGCAGGCCGTGCGCGATCGCGTTGAGCAGGAACGGCCTGCCGTGCGACGCCCGGTGGCAGGCGGCGGTGAACCGCTCGTCGCCGGGCACGCCGAACACGTCCCGCACCACGGCGGCCACCCCGCCGGGGCTCAGCGGCCGGAGTTCACCGCGCCGCGCGGCGCGGCCCAGCAACCGCTGGAATGTCTCCGGATCGGCGGCCTGCTCCCCGTCCCGGTGCGCGACGACCACCAGCACCGCGGAATCCGCGACGGCGGCGCACAACCGGTCCAGCCAGCGCAGCGATTCCACGTCCGCGCGCTGCAGGTCGTCCACCACCAGCAGCACCGGGTCGGGCGAGGCGAGCAGCCCGCCGCGCATCGTGCCGAAGTCCGGCCCGGTCTCGGAATCGGTGGCGCAGCAGGAGAACTGGCTCAGCACGCCGAACGGGATGTCGCGCTCCGCGGTGGTCGCCAGCGCCCGCAGCACCCGGGCGCCCCGGTCCCGGGCGGGGGGGCCCCCCCCGGCCCCCCCCCCCCCGCGGCCGCGGCCGTTCGTCCCCGGCGCACGCCGCCGGGTCCCCCCGCCCAAACGCCGCACGGACACCGCGCGGGGTG